>JBATIA010000123.1:0-5277 GCA_049667415.1 Ignavibacteriaceae bacterium | reverse complement strand
ACTTAGCATCCTCCATTCTTCAATATTTGAAGCATAGGTATTAATCCATTTTCCAATATAGTTATTTGATGGTGCTACATAGTAATCGTTATAGTCATAATCTGCTGAATAATAAGGATCATTAGAGTCAATAGCCAGATGAATACCATTACCTGATGTGTTCACTCTATTATTGACAAAAATGTTATTGATTAAATACCATGGTGGATACAGAGAAGAATTTTCAATTAAAGTCCAATCCCTTTTAATGCAACTACTGCCCTCAGAATTTTCACAGTTTCCGTAAATATTAACTGAATTATAGTAGAAATAATAATCTCTAAATAATTCTCCTTTCAAATAAATTCCATAAACAGTTGAAAATTCATTACCAGCAAGAGAAATAAAATTGTTGTCAACAACCCCTCCCCAAGCACGCGGAATTTTTATTCCATACACCTCATTCGAGTTTAATTCACTTGAAATCAAATCATAGATTTTGCACCTGCTTATTGTAACATACCTGGCGTAGCAATTAATTCCTGATAGTGAATTACTTGGTACCTCAAATTCGTTGTGAATAATATTCCCGATTAACGAAGAATTATCTGCAATGTGAATTTCTATTCCGGCTTTTTTGAAATTTTTAATTTCACAATTTATTACAGTTTGATGAGAACCACCCTGACCACTTTGGTAATCATTAAAAATTTTTATCCCAAACGAAGGTAAGTTATTATTATAATTTGCTATCAGACAATTTGCTAAAGTGTTATTAGTGTTATTGTCAGGTTTAAATGAAACTACACCATCTGTTGAACTTGTATCGCTGCCAAGAATGTTACAATACATAATTGAGTTGAAATAAGAGCCATCGAGAAAAAGAATCGTACTGGAATTTAAGGATGTATTTATAAGCGATAATTCCTTCTCTTCTCCAATTCCACCCGATCTGCCATCAATTGTTGTAAAAGTAGTATTGTGAAAAGAAAAAATTGTTGTATTACTAATGAGATTAATATTAGTTGCATCTAGAGCTGGACGAATAGTTATAGTATTATTCTGTGAACTTCCATTTATTAAAGGAATCTCTATTGGAAAAATTTCATTGGTCGAATTGTATGTATTTAACAATTCTAAAATTATAGGTGAGCTAATTGATTGATTTACTAAAGACTGAATCGCTTCTGTTATAGTAAGGAAATCTCCACCTAATCCAATTGTTAAATTGGTTGGAAGCGCATTTTCCACAATAACTAATTTTGGACCCGTAAGTAAAGAATCTGGATAAATTGGCGGTCCGGTCAAATCAATCTGATAACAATTTCCATCAACATAGTTACCAGCAGTTGCATCAAAAGATATATCATAAGCTAGCCAGTAATAATTGGGCTCATTATTAATCAGATAGGCATATGACATATTATTTATTTCAAACAAACCAGTTGGGTTTGCAAAGGTTTCACCTATCTGATGATTGGTGTTAAAGTAAGGTGATGACCCTGTGGAAAATAATTTGGCATTTACAATATCACTTGGATTGGTAGTTCCGTAAGTATTAAAATAAAATTTTAATACTTGTGGTGGAGTCAATACGCCTCCGTCATGACTTGGAATTATGATGGTAAGAATTTTCTGATTTGAATTTCCAACCACGACACTATCCGGAATCTGGTATAATTTTGTTCCAAAATAGTGATACTGATTGGGTACAAAACTAAGAGTAAGATCTTCAGGTAAAAAAGAAATATCATAGTTATAATTGTTAGCAGTTGTAGTTGACACTGTAAAATTAAACGGTTCAGGCGCTGTTGTTACACTTATGAAATTATCCGTGCCACCAATGTGATTATTCATACCAACCGAATAAGAGAAAAAAGAGCCAGAAGTTCCCGGACCATAAACAAAATCAATTGTTCCATCTAGTTCCCAAAGTCTAACTTGAAAACTTTTTCTCTCGGAACTCAAATACATAGTTATATCTTTCCATTGAACGACAAAAATTCTTGCTGGATATTCGCCAATTGTTTTATAGCTTATTTCACTTTGTGAATCAGCAAATAAGTCATCCCATAAAGGACAGATTAAAGGTTTTTTCACTGTGCTTTCAAGTTCATTGAATGCTCCAGTACCTGTATAAGTTTGACCCGTCTCTATCCAGCCATTGACAGATATTCTGGCAGTTGAGTAAGTCATTCCCAGATACTCAAAGGGAAAAGGCAGGTCTATATTCTCGGCTCCATCATTTCCTGTTGCAGTACTTATTGTTCCATCCATAATTTCTGAATAATTACCATACTCGGTAGGTATAAACATATAACCTAGATAGGTAGCTTGCGGGTACGATTCTGAAAAGATTAAAAATATTATAATTAACAGTAAATAATTTAAAGTTTTCATTTCCAACCCCTCGTGTGATTTTTTAATCACATCTAACTAAACAAATTCAAATCTCAAAAGCAAGTGTTTGGTGATTTTTGTTTATTTTTCGTCCATTATGAAAACAAAACTTGATATAGCTAAAAACTGGCTTCCACGCTACACAGGAACTAAATTAGATGAGTTCGGTGATTATATGTTGTTGACCAACTTCCACGAATATGTAGAGAAGTTTGCTGCAAAATTTAATTCTGATGTTAAAGGTATTGGAATGCCAATGCAAACTTCTACTAATTCAAATGGGTTATCCATCATTAATTTTGGAATGGGCTCTGCAAACGCAGCTACTATTATGGATTTACTATCTGCTCGTTCCCCCAAGGGAATATTGTTTCTTGGTAAGTGCGGTGGATTAAAAAAATCAACCGAGCTTGGACATTTCATACTTCCTACCGCAGCAATAAGAGGTGAGGGAACAAGCAATGATTACAAACCTCCCGAGGTTCCTGCACTTCCATCATTCAAGCTTCATAAATTTGTTTCTGATAAAATAATCCAAAGAGGATTTGAATACAGGACAGGAGTTGTCTACACAACTAACAGACGTCTCTGGGAATGGGATGATGAATTCAAGAATTACCTGCGAAAACTTTCAACCATTGCAATCGATATGGAAACTGCAACTCTTTTTATCGTTGGACTGGTTAATGAAATCCCCCGTGGTGCATTGTTGTTGGTATCTGATATTCCAATGCTGCCTGAAGGTGTAAAGACCGAGGAATCCGATAAAAAAGTGACAAAGAAATTTTCAGATGTGCATCTTGAAATTGGTATAGAGGCAATGACCGAGATTGGTGAAAAGGGAGAGCATATTAAGCATTTTACTTTTTGAAGAAGCTACCTGGCTAATAAAGTTTCTTTATTCAAGCCCCTTTTAATTTTTCTTTCTAAAATCCAGCACAGACAAAGCCAGATCATTCCAAGAGACCAACCAGCAAATACTTCCGAAACAGAATGGGTACCGGGCAATATTCTGCTGATACAAATTAAAATTATAATCACAGTCCCGGTAACCAATGTGAGTCTTTTAGTTTTTCTTGAATGCTGTCTTCGTGAAATTGCGACTGCAAGAGTAGTATAAAAGATGGTTCCCATCATTGCATGTCCGCTAGGGAAAGTAGAAATCTGATTTGTCATTATCTCGAAAAGTTCGTCGGGAACTTCCGGGGCAAAGATTATTTTAGCAACAAGCAATAATAAACCGCCAACTACAACAATGAATAATAATCTCCATAGTCTTCTGGATTCTCTACGCAAATGGTAATATATAGCTGAAACTGTGAAGAAAATGAACATTAAGGGAAAACCGCCTAGTGCGGAAAATTCTCCATTTAGATTTACAAACCATGCAGGTCCAAAAGATTTACTCCATTTGTTTGTATAATCTAGTTTATGTAAAAGAAAGCCAGATGTAAGTTCAGACAACCAGTCGAGTAACCCTAAAGCACTTAGAAAAAATATAAGTATGCTTGATATTAAAATTATTAAAGCCCAATATTTACTCCGTCTATCATTCTCATAACTAAAAACATTATGAGACTTGAATTTAATATCATTTTCCACTTAGAATATCCTGAATTTATTTATTTCTCAAAGATAAATAATTGGGGATAATAAATAGAAAGTAATTAATTAAATATTTATTGAATAATTAAGTAGTAATGATAAAAGAAAATTTGATTGCAGTCTATTCGTGGAGAGTGGGAAGGGGCTTTCGGCTACCAAAAGCCCCCGCATTATTAGAAAATGTTTTTAATTGTTCTTTTCTTCTTTCTCTGTTTTAATGATGATTTTCTCCACTTTTTTATCATCACTATCTTTATTAATTATTATATCGAAATCATCATTTTCTGATTTCATTTTTTCAATATATTCATCCGCTTCTTGCCCTTCATATACGTCCGTTTTTTCTTCACCATTTTCTTTTGTAGTAACAGTAACTATTTTGTTTCCGTTTTCAACCTCAACCTTAACTTTTTTCGTGATACCATTAATGTCGCTGTCAAAATCTTTATGTTTTTTTATAATAATATCATCATCTCCTTCACCGGTTATTTCAATGACTTCATTTTCCCCATCCGAATCTAATATGATAACTTTTTTCTTACTCTTGTCGTCATCTGATGTATTCCAAACAAAGTTGTGACTCGATTTTCTCTTAATCATTTTAAAGAGTTCTTCAGCATCATTTCCTTCAAATAAATATTCTTTCCCTTCTGATGTTATTGTTATTTTATCAATTGATCCATCGATTTTATCTAATTTATCCTTTAACTTTTCTTGTGCGAATTGAGAAGGAATTAGTATTAGCGTTGTGAAAAGAATCAATATAAAAAATTTGTATCCGGTTTTCATAGTCATACTCCAATTTATTGTTTAATTAATTATTTGGTTCTAATCTATAAAGACGTATAATCTATGCTTTAGTTCCGCTATTTTTAATCTCAAAGCAGAAACAATAAATAATATTCATTTTCAGAAATCCCGATTTTCTTAATTCAAATTAACATTAGATAATACAAAAACACCGTTCATAAAGTTTTGAGTGGATATTAAAACCGCTTTACTTATTTTTCCCGTCACAATTTGTAAAAATGGAGAAATTATGTTCAGAGTATTTTCAGTTCTCTTATCTTTTATTGCAATATTAGTTGGTTGTTCGGAGAAGACGCAATTCAGTGGGAAATTCACTTTCACACCTGATAAAGTAAAACCTGGAGACGAAATAACTATTTTTTATAATCCGGATAGCAGTGATTTAGGTGGTAGCGAAGGGATAAAATGTATAGCATATCTTTATAATAATGACCTTATAAATGCGGTTGATGTAACATTAAAACCTGAAGATAATATTCTCAT
>JBATIA010000122.1:0-3379 GCA_049667415.1 Ignavibacteriaceae bacterium | reverse complement strand
TAATCTTTCATATTGATTAAGTAATCACTAAGAAGTGTTAACATTTTTTCTTCATATTCAATTTTATAAAGCACTTCGTTATTACCATTAAAAACAATCACCGAAGGAGCAAATAGTGTCAAGTATTTAATCTGCAATTCATTATACCAGAAAGAATCAATAATCCAGTAATCGTATTCTTCTGAATTCTCTAAAATAAATTTTAATAATTCTACTGTTTGTTCATGACTCATCTTCAGAGTACAGTAACACGACATGGAAGTACTAAAAAATAAAATTTTTTGTTTTGTTGATGAAAAGAATTTTTCTTTTGAATATTCATAGAAGATGTTTTGAAAGTGCATATACCAATCGTTGAATAGTACGAAAGCTGAATCAGTAGAGATTTTTTTCATTTCTGATTCAAATTCATCCAGGTGAGTTTTGAGACTATCAATAGTTCGCGAGCTGACATTGGGAAATGCTTGGGATACTTCAATACCAACTTCAGAATCAAGGTGATTTTTTAACCCGGTGAGATCTGATGAATTTATAGAATCCCCGTCTGATAGTGAGATTAAAATTCTTTCGGATTCTTTTTCAACTAATTCAAAATACTGAGCATTCGCAATACCAGTAATGAATATCAGCAGTATAACAGGAAATGTTATTTTTATTAACATTATCTCCCTTCAGAGATGATTAATTATTTGAACCTATTTATGGACAAACATCTGGCGCCGAAACTGTTCCCTTTTCAACTTTACCAAAATATTTTCTTTGAAAAAACAATGCAACATTGACTAATGCAATCAGAACAGGCACTTCAACCAGTGGACCAATTACAGCGGCAAATGCTTCTCCGCTATTTATTCCGAATACTGCTATTGCAACTGCAATTGCAAGTTCGAAGTTATTGCTAGCTGCAGTGAATGATAATGTAGCGGTCTTGCTGTAATCTGCGCCGACCTTTCTTCCCATATAAAACGAAACCAGGAACATTATCACAAAGTAAAGAAGCAATGGTATTGCAATTCTTACAACATCCAATGGAAGCTGAACTATATATTCACCCTTCAGTGAGAACATAACGAGTATTGTAAACAAAAGTGCAATCAAAGTAATCGGACTGATCCTTGGAATAAATTTCTTTTCATACCACTCTTTGCTTTTTAATCTTAATAAAGTAAAGCGTGTGATCATTCCTGCTATGAATGGAATACCAAGATAGATGAATACACTTTCAGCAATTTGCCCGATTGTAATATCGACAGCGAAAGTCTGCAAGCCCAGCCATGAAGGAAGAACAGTTAGAAACGCATAAGCATAAATCGAAAAGAATAAAACCTGAAAGATTGAATTGAATGCAACAAGTCCGGCTGCATATTCAGTATCACCTTTAGCAAGTTCGTTCCAGACAATTACCATTGCAATGCAGCGTGCAAGTCCGATTAAAATTAATCCAGCCATATATTCAGGATAATCCTGCAGAAAAATTATAGCAAGAGCAAACATGAGTATAGGACCAACAATCCAGTTTTGAACAAGTGAAAGTGAAAGTACTTTAACATTTCTTAAAACATCCGGCAGTTCTTCATACTTAACTTTTGCAAGCGGCGGATACATCATTAAGATCAAACCTATTGCGATCGGAATGTTTGTTGTGCCAACCTGAAATTGATTCCAGAAATCAACTACTTTCGGAAACAAATAGCCTGAAAACACTCCGACGAGCATTGCAGAAAAAATCCAAAGCGTTAAGTAACGATCCAGGAATGAAAGTTTTTTAGTAAGTGTGCTCATTTAATTACTAATATATTTTGATTGTAATTTCTCAGAATCAATGCGCTAATTCTTTTTTGAGCCAATGCTCAAGTGTTGATTTGGTTGGGATTTTCCCCTGGCTTAATATCTGTCCGTTAACGATTAATGCCGGAGTCATCCATACACCAAGCTCAGTGAACTTTTCTCTGTCGGTTATTTTTTGAATATCAGCATCGAGATTATTTTCTGCTGCGACATTCATGCAGAGCTGAAAAAGATTTTCACAGTTTGAACAACCAAATCCAACAATTCTTATTGTTAACATTTTATTTCTCCCTCAATTCTTTCTTATAAAACTCATAAAAATCTCTTTTAATTTCGTCTCTTACTCTGCGATAGACCGGCATTACTTCTTCTTCTGATCCTACTGCATCTGCAGGATCATCAAAACCAATGTGTAGATTATGTTTTACATCTCCCATAAAAACGGGACAGGTTTCTTTTGCGTTATCACAGACTGTAATCACATAATCAAAAGATTGAGAAAAATATTTATCAACATCTTCAGCGATGCCGTTACTGATATCGATTCCTATTTCTTTCATAGCTTTTACTGCAAAAGGATTCACTCTTTCTGCAGGTTTCGTTCCGGCAGAATAAACTTCAAGATTTTCATTATATGATTTCAGAAATCCTTCTGCCATCTGGCTTCGGCAGGAATTTCCTGTGCAGAGTATTAATATTTTTTTCTTCAATTGTTTTCCTTTCAGTTTGTCATACCCGCGAAGGCGGGTATCCACTATTTAACAATTTCTTCATATAAGTCTTTCCAATCGGGATTTGTTTTTTCAATCAATTCAATCTTCCATTTCCTTAACCATTTCTTCATTGCCTTTTCTCTTTTGATCGCTTCATACATGTCATTATAAACTTCGTAATAAACTAAATATTTCACATTATATTTTTTAGTGAAACCTTCGATCAGTCCTTCTTTATGTTCGTAAACTCTTCTGACTAAATTATTTGTAACTCCAATATATAATGTTCCGTTTTTCTTACTTGCCATTATGTATAATAAATATTGTTTCATAATTTTTTTGATTCCCGCTTTCGCGGGAATGACGTCGTATTAAGCAGTTAAAACAAACTTCCATAAATCAATCCACTGATTGTCGCCATAACTACCACCAATGTTACATAAACTAATGTTTTTTGTGTTCCAATCACACCACGAATAACAAGCATATTTGGTAATGACAAAGCCGGACCAGCAAGTAATAAAGCAAGCGCCGGACCTTTTCCCATACCACTGTTTATTAATCCCTGAAGAATAGGTATCTCTGTCAGCGTTGCGAAATACATAAACGCACCTGTAATTGATGCAAAGAAATTTGAGAACAACGAGTTTCCGCCAACCAGATTTGCTATCCATTCATTAGGAATAATTCCGTTGTTACCATTTTGTGAACCGAGTAAAAAACCTGCAACCAAAACACCTGCACCAAGCAGCGGCATTATTTGTTTTGTGAATCCCCACGTTTCACCAAGCCATTGGTTTGGTTCATCTTTAGAAAAAGTCAGCGCGAGAGTTGTTGCAATTACTGCAACGATAAATGGAATTGTTGGATTGTCGTAA
>JBATIA010000121.1:0-4550 GCA_049667415.1 Ignavibacteriaceae bacterium | reverse complement strand
TGACTCGCAGTCCGTGGGATACAACAAAAGGTTCAAGCGGTTCTTCGGCTGGATCTGCTTCCTCGGTTTCAGCAGGATTACTTCCATTCGCTATAGGCACAGAAACCTGGGGATCGATTGTTTCTCCGTCGACAGTTTGTGGAACAACCGGGTTGCGTCCAACCTATGGAAGAGTAAGCCGAACGGGTGCAATGGCACTAAGCTGGAGTATGGATAAAATAGGGATAATCTGAAGAAGTACAGAGGATCTAGCAATTGTTTTTAATGCTATTTATGGTCAAGATGGAATAGATCAAACTTTATTTAATGTCCCATTCAATTATGAACCAGAGATTAATTTCAGCAAATTAAGAATTGGTTATCTGAAGAGCGACTTCGACAAAAAATATGATTTTCATTCGCAAGATTCAGTTACTCTAGTAAAACTAAAAGAGCTTGGTGCAGAATTAATTCCAATAGAATTACCTTCACTTCCGGTTAATGATCTTGCAATTATTCTTTCAGCAGAAGCCGGAGCTGTGTTTGATGAGCTCACTCGCAGCAACGGTGATGATCTTTTGGTCAGACAAATTAAGGATGCCTGGCCAAACGTTTTTCGATCCTCTCGTTTTATTCCGGCAGTTGAATACATTAATGCAAACAGAATCAGATTTCTTCTTATCCAGCAAATGGAAAAATTGATGGGCGAGGTTGATTTGTACATTGCACCTTCCTGGGAAGGAGATAATTTATTACTCACCAACTTAACCGGACACCCCTGCGTTGTTTTACCAAATGGTTTTTCAACAGATGGTAATCCGACAAGCATTTCTTTTATTGGAAGGTTGTTCGACGAAGGCAGACTAATTGCATTCGCAAAAAAATACCAGGATGCTACTGATTTCAATAAAAAGCATCCGGACAATTTTTAAACCCTTTCGAACTTATCAAAGCTCCTGTTTCCATCAGGGGTTTTTTATGTTGACAACACCCTTACTTACGCGACATATAACTATAGAATCACTGCTTTTCATTCATTCGGTCAATCAGGTTACAGCAACATAGCACAGATTATTGTTCCTGTTGAACTGTCATCATTTATAGCATCAGTAAAGGATGCCGGCATTTTGCTGGAATGGATAACTGCAACCGAGATTAATAATATGGGTTTTGAGATTCAAAGAAATCAAGCAGCTACCTGGAAAAGTATTGGATTTGTTGAAGGAAAAGGAACTACCAGTGAAATTACAAATTACCAGTTCTTTAATGATCTATCGGATATTTACGGATCTGTAAAACTACAGTACCGATTAAAACAGATTGACTTTAATGGTGTTTTCTCTTTTTCTGATGTTGTAGAGGTGGAATTTGAACCGGAAAATTATTCTCTAGCACAAAATTACCCTAATCCATTTAACCCGAGCACAAGCATAAGCTTTACTTTAACTAAGAGTACGTTTGTGACCTTGAAAATCTTCAATATTCTTGGGAATGAAATAACTACTTTGTTAAATCAGGTGATGCCGGGTGGTAGACACGAAATAAAATTCGATGCGAACAACCTGCCAAGCGGTGTATATCTCTACACAATTTCAGCTGGTGATTTCGTTGATACAAAGAAAATGCTATTGATGAAATAATCGGAAATCATACTTTTACACAAACCCCTGTCAATTACAATTGATGGGGGTTTTTACTTTGAAGCATCTTATTTACAAAGACACTTCTCGCACACCACAACCAGAAAGTGCTAATTTTAGTTTTATCATAGATCTGATAGTCAGCGACATATATTAACAATCAGCTCTTCTTATCTAATATTTCCGAATCATTAATAAACAACTATTTTTAATATTTATCATTTGGAGACAGAATAGCTTCATATTATTTAACCAAATAGCCCGATTGGTGGCACTAAAGTTGGGAACAAGCACAATTCGCTAATAAATTGAGGGATGTTATGCTATTAATTTTATATATAGCGATATTTATTGCACTGGCAATTACATTGTATACTAAGCTTAGATCGATGTAGCCTTAAACTGCACAGAGGATAATAAATTTCGGACTCGGGTGAGGGTACTCCTGTCGAAAGTTTGGTAAAATTAAACCATATCGGCAGGAGTCAAATTTTTTACTTTATAAATAAGGTTCTACTAACTCTTCCCATTAATTTCTTGCTTTCCATTTATAACGGGAGAAAACTGTTTCATAATAAAATCCTATCTCATTTTTTAAGAGTTTTTCTAACCAAAACATCAAATTTGATGAAATCTCAGGTGGTATGATAATAGTGTGTTTATTTACGGTACCGATTAAATAATTAGCAATTAAAATTATAGGAGCTTTACTGTGGATGATTTTAAAATAAATGTTATCGACGATATTGCTATTGTGAAAATCGACATCCTGATTGCCACACACAGAGATGCCAAACCATTATGGGATGAACTTGAAAGCAGGTTAATATTTAAATGGAAGAAATTAATAATTGACCTTTCTCCCTGTAATTACATAGATTCAACCTTTATTGGTATGATTGTAAAAATATTCCGAAAAGTTAGTGAGACAAATGGTCAAATGGCCCTGGTATTTCCTAAGATAAATACGGTAGAATCATTTAATGTTCTTGGAATAACCAAAATAGTAAAGAGTTATAATACTTTGCCGGAAGCTTTAAATAGTTTGGGTTCGCAACCAAAAAGTCAAAAATTAAAATTTGACGAAAAATTTTCTACAAATTAATTTTTTTATCTGCAATGGTTGAAAAAATTAAAGATAAAATAGGTATAATCATTTATGGTCTGGTAACACTGGTATTACTGATACTAATAATGTTAAAGTGACCATAAAGTTTGTTTTAATTAACTCTAAAGCGCAGGGGGAGTTCATTAATTATAACTTGCCCAGATTTATACCGTTTCCTTCCAAATAAAATAATTTTACAACAGCAAAGATTTTAAGATGAAGTTCATTCTCTTCTTTTGTAATTTTGTGAGAGCAATTAATAAAAGGAGAGAAAATAATGAGTAGAAAAGTTGAAGTGGCAGGGATAATGGGTCCTGTCTGGTTTATGGGCTGGTTATTTACATTAGGTTTTCTTAAGGTAACTTTTTTTCAGGGATTATTAGCCTTGATTATCTGGCCTTATTATATAGGTGACTTTCTTTCTAAGATTCCTGTCCAATAAAAGAATAGTTTTTCAAAAACTGCTCTGAAAAGATTATGAAAACGATCGGAATGATCGGTGGAACCGGTTGGCTTTCGACTCTGGAATACTATCGGATCATAAATCAGGAAATAAACAAAAGGCTTGGTGGATTAAATTCAGCAAGAATATTTCTTTCCTCTTTTAACTATGCAGAAATAGATAAACTAAACAAAATTGAGGATCATGAGGGAGTTTATAATTTAGTTCTGGATGCAGCACAGAAATTAAAAGCATCTTCTGTTGATTGCATAGTATTATGCGCAAATACCTTGCATCAATATGTTGATGACCTCGGAAAAGAAACCGACTTAAAGATAGTTCACATTGCCGATGCGACAGCAAAAGAAATAAAGAGAAAGGGATTAACAAAGATTGGTTTGCTAGGCACAAGGTTTACAATGGAAATGGGTTTTTACACTAAACAATTACACAGTGCCGGAATAGAATCACTTGTCCCCGAGAAACCGGAAAGAGAATTCATACATAATGCAATAATGAATGAACTCCTGATAGAAGAATTTAAAGAGGAGACTAAAGAAAGGTTCCTGAACATAATAAATTACCTGGAACAAAAAGGAGCACAAGGAATTGTTTTAGGATGTACAGAAATTCCCCTTTTGATAAAACAAAATGATACTCATCTCCCGGTTTTCAACACACTTGAAATTCACGCAAAAGCAGCTGTTGATTTTGCATTAAGTTGGGGTTAATTAAAAACTGAATAGCCCCTTACTAATTATATAACGCTTAGAATTATCTAAATAAGTTACTTCAATCGTAGGATGATAAAATAAATAGTCCCGATGAATTTTAGATTTATTCTTTCCGCCACCAGGAAAATCTTCGTTATTACCGAATGCAAGATGAGCAGTACCTAAAGTTTTTTCATCTTCCAGCATATTCCCGGTTATAATTGCACCGGGATTTACACCAATGCCAAGTTCGCCAATCACCATTGAATCTTCATCTATGCCTTGCAAATCTGATATTCTTTTTTCCAGCTCATCATCTTCACTTTCAAACTTTGTTATTCTTCCCTTAGTAAGATAAACCTTAAGCGGAGCTTTCAGTAAACCAACATCCCCTATACTTGCATTAAACACAACTACACCTTCAGCTTCTGTTTCCAGCGGTGCACAAAATACCTCGCCGCAAGGCAGATTGCACTCAAGGCTCTGCTTCACTCCAACGTCTCCTGTAAAAGGACGATCTTTCACTCCGAGGATTAAATCTGTTCCTTCCTCTGTTGTAATATGAATTTTATCAACATTGTTTAGTACATCAAGAAGTGAGTCGGCTGTTGCTCTCATTTTATTGTAATCTACATTTACAGACCTCAGCATCATGTCTTCTGTAATGC
>JBATIA010000120.1:0-2161 GCA_049667415.1 Ignavibacteriaceae bacterium | reverse complement strand
GTCTAAATCTTTTCTGACGTCAAATCCTTTTGAATATTTATCCTTAAAAAACTCATAAAATTCATCATCAGTTCTTTTACCAAGTATCATATCTACTAGGAATCTGGTTTCATCAATATTTCGAACTATAACAGAAGGAGAGTTTTGCATTGAATGAGAAAAAGTTGCCCTTGTTTCCTCGTGATAATCTTTTCCGTGAATCACTACAGAGAAGCCTGTCTTTCCAAGGTCTACAGAACGATTCCAAACTTTTTCAACAAAAGGACATGTAGTATCATATCGGTATGGATCAATACCCAGCTTATTAAGTTTCTTTTCAATTTCGAGAGTGGTCCCAAAAGCAGGAATGATAACTATGTCCTCAGATTTAATTTCTTCCCAGGCAACAAGCTGATTTCCGGATGTATCCATTATGAATCTTACACCCATACTTAAAAGATCATTGTTCACACCCGGATTATGAATCATTTCACTTAGTAAGAAAATTCTTTTACCGGGATTTTCTTCTATAGTTCTGTAAGCAATTTCAATAGCATTCTCTACTCCATAACAAAAACCAAAATGGCGGGCAAGATAAAATCTTACAGGTCCGAAGTCTAGCAAAGTTGGTGTAAAATCTTTTTTCTTCGGATCATCAACCTTTCTGCTGTTCTTTATCTGTGTTATAAAAGAACTTCTGTAATGGACGGGTATGTCAAACTTTTTCATAATTAACTCTTAAGTATTATATCACTTTCTTCTGAATTTAAACGCATATCCCTGATTAAAGATTCCTTAGATGGTCTCATCAATATGAAATAACCAAAAAGGAATATTGCAACGGCTACATAAAGATAATTCGAAGTCAGCATTGTTGCTACAAGTGCAAATAAGCAAGCACCTTCTATCATTGCCCAGGCAACTATTTTTGCTGTTCTGAAATAAGAAATTTTTTGCAAAAGACTCCTGCCTGAGTCGTATTTTGATAACATTTGACTATAAATTATCATTGAAGCGAACATCATTAATAATCCCAGCAGGGGTACAATAAAAGTAAAAATAGTATCGAGCTCATTCCCGGATACCGGATCCTTCTCATGAATTAAAACCATCACGATAACAAAAAACATCAGCAAACCAATAATTAACGTGTAATATAATGTATTGGTTACTCTGATTTGATTTTTTATTTCAGAATTGTCGATTGAGATAACCACAATGCACACCTTTGATTTTTAGATTTTCAAGAAGTGGTTTTATATATTTGCACACAATTTTTTGAATTACCATATGAATTTAGCAGATAAGTTAGAAAAAATAAAAGTAAAATATGATAGTCTTAACGAACAGCTATCAAATCCACTAATTTCCAGCGATAGAGAAAAATTTGTTTCCCTTAGCAGAGAGAGGAGCGAGCTGGTAGAGATAGTGGAAGTATATGCAAAATATGCCACCGTCTTAAAGAACATTAAAGGAAATAAAGAAATAGTTGAAACTGTGAAGGATAGTGAACTGGTTTCAATGGCTGAAACAGAACTTGAAGAACTTGAAATTGAAAAGGAAAATTTGGAAGAAGAGATTAAGCTATTACTTTTACCGAAAGATCCGAATGACGACAGAGGAATAATTATGGAGATAAGGGCTGGAACCGGAGGAGAGGAAGCTGCTCTTTTTGCTGGTGATCTTTTTAGAATGTATAACCGTTTCGCTGAAATACGCGGCTGGAAAACTGAACTTATAGATATAAATGATACTGGTCTGGGAGGTATAAAGGAGGCAATATTTTCTTTAAGCGGGAGCCATGTATACGGGAATATGAAATTTGAAAGCGGCGTGCATAGAGTACAAAGAGTACCTGAAACCGAAGGAAGCGGAAGAGTTCATACCTCCGCTGCCTCCGTAGCTGTTCTTCCTGAAGCAGAAGATGTTCAAATTGAAATTAATCAGAACGATTTAAAGATCGATATTTACCGCTCCGGTGGAGCTGGCGGTCAGAATGTTAACAAGGTTGAGACCGCAGTCAGGATAACACATCTGCCAACAGGAATAGTAGTACAGTGTCAGGATGAAAGATCACAATTAAAAAACAGACAAAAAGCTATGAAAGTACTCAAAGCCAGATTATATGATTTAGAACTTAAAAAACAAAACGAAGAGATATCTGCACAGAGAAAATCTATGG
>JBATIA010000119.1:0-3174 GCA_049667415.1 Ignavibacteriaceae bacterium | reverse complement strand
GGTGAGGAGTATGTAAAGAGGTTTTCATCAATAAGATATGGAATCGCAAGAGTAATTTCCATGGAAGCAATTATAGAGTTCTTCAGAAAGAATAAGGAACGCTTATTTGAAAAAAAATATTATTTCGATAAGTATATTCAATAAAAAAAGGATTGGTTTCTCTATTAAATAAAAGAAATTACCGCTGCCGGAGAATAATTAATCATTGACTTATCAGTACCAAGATGTTATTTTCTTAATTAAATAAGTCCGGTTATTATAAATGTAGCTTCGGCTATGATTAAGAAATTTATTTCACTGATATTTGTCCTGATTTTTATTCCTCTCAACCAGGGTTTTGCCCAATTATCAAATCAAAACCCGAATGAATACTATTATCTTGCCGTTGAAGAATCTGAACGGGGAAATATTTCAGATGCCATAAAGTTATTTAAACTATCAATTTCAGAGTACGGTAATCCTGATTCATACTATGAACTAGCTAAAATTTATTTTGGGCAGAACACAGTCGAATCGAGGGTAAGGGCACGAGAGTTAATTCAAAAAGCCATCTGGAAGAGACCGAAAAACATTGAATACCGATTATTCCAGGCAAAACTTATGGAGTCATTCAGCAGAAATTTAGCTTTCAGGTTTTACGAAGATATAACCAACATCGACAATGATTGTACTGAAGCCTTATTTAACCTTGGCAGAATTAAGGAAGCCGAATATTACGAATACATTAACTCGGTTCTTCAAGTCGAGAGCGACCCTGCTCTAAGTTTTGATCGTTTTGCTATTGAGGATTTTTTAAAAGCAGAGAGATTTTTTAAAAGTGCAATAAAAAGTGATTCATCCTGCTTGGATGCATACATTCATCTTGCCAACATGTATGAAGATATTGGTGAACCTGAAAAAGGCATCGCTTATCTGAAAAAGGTGATTGATTTTGATCCCGAGAATAAGGAAGCAATCCTTCTACTTGGGCTTTTATATTACAAAACTTCACAGATTGATTCTTCATCCTCGGCTTATGAAACAGCTTTGAATTTAATGAATGCGAAAGAAAAAGATGATTTCAAATTTCAGTCTGCATCTTTCTTAGTTCAGAATAATCTCAGTGATAAATTAAATGTTCCAGCTGATAGTGAATTCGAGCAAACAGTAAATAATTATTGGAAAGTATCTGACCCACTATTTCTAACAGATTATAACGAACGATTACTTGAGCATTTTTCTCGTGTGATCTATTCGAATCTGAAATTCAGCTTAAGAGATGCCGGTCTTCCAGGTTGGGATTCTGATCGGGGTGAAACTGTAATTAGATATGGAGAACCAATTAAACGGGTAAGGTACAGACCTTACATAAACGCAGGCGGCAGAACACAGCTGATGCTAAAGACCGATTTCTGGTACTACAAAGATAAAGTCCTTGGTTTTGTAGATGAGTACTGGAATGAAAATTATAGATTCAGTTCTCCAAGACCCGGCAGCAGGCATGTTTCGCAGTTTCCCGGTGATGCTGATTTCTTTATGAATGACCTAAGAAGAACTGAACCCGAAAGTTACAATCCAAAATTCGAAGGTCCGGTTATTCAGGTTCCGATTAATATTGTTCAATTTAAAAATCTTGAAAGAGATTCATTACCAAACACACAGGTTTATATCAATTATGCTCTGGATTCCTATAAGAAGATCAGTCCTGATGATCGTTATCCGCTTGCTCATAAATATGGAATTTTCTTCTTTAAAGAAGATTCAGAAATAGAGACAAAGAAACTAGACCGTATAATTGATTTAGACTATAAAAGAGATTTAAAAATAAGTTTATTCGAAGAATATATGATTAACTCAGTACTTGTGGATTTGCCACCGGATAGCGGTGTGCTAGCATTTGAAATAATCAGAGATACTGATAATGGAGTTTTTGCTAAAAGGACAAACTTTAAAATTAAGAATTTTAGTGAGACTGGGTTAGATATAAGTGATATTATATTAGCATCTGATGTTAATAAAAGCGATAACCTCTCCATCAGAAGAAAGGATCTAAACCTTTTACCAAATCCGCTGAATACCTTTACAGTAATTACTAAAATTTTCATTTATTACGAAGTCTACAACCTATCTTCGGACGAAAAGGGTATTTCAAATTTTGAACAACAGATTACAATAAGTAAAATTAATGAAACCTCAGGTTTAGAGAACTTCTTTAATTCGTTAATTGGAATAATAGGCTTAGGAGATAGTGAAAACACTCTTACATTAACTACAGAATATCAATCTTATGAAAGAGACACTCCGGTTTACCTGCAGTTAGATATGAGTAAATATGAAAAAGGAGACTATAAAATAAATATCGAAATAAAAGATCTTTTGGATGAGAGTGTAGTTAGTTCTCAGACTATATTGAGATGGAAATGATTAATAGATTTTCAGAACATAAACATTATTCGAGGAATTTAAAGATCAGCTTGATACTAAGCGAGTTGTTGATTATTTGTACGTTTCTTTTTTCACCAAATTTAATTAACGACAAATATTTTGAGATTAGAGAACCAATATTTCTTATTGATGATATACCGATTACATTCCAGCCGAAGAAATATATCTCAGAAAAACCTGAGACTCCTGAAATATTTATTACAGGAGAGGTTTATGAACCGATAATACTGGATAATATAATTATCGCGAACATTGCTGAAGTAAATGCTGCAAGAGGTGATGAAGTTACAGAACCTTATAATGTAAATTTGGTTTGGGAACCAAGATCACCAAGACAGCTTCTAGAAGTTCTTCCTGATGAAAGAAACAGGAATTACAGCGGTTCATTGCAATTAAAATTAAAAATAGATAACTTCGGCCAGGTTGCAGAACATGTTGTTTTATTCAACTCAATTGATTGCGAGGATTGCCTGCGAGAAATTATTTCAGCAGTTTACAAATCTTTATGGGAACCAGGGATAAAAAGTGGAGCGGAAACTGAATTTTGGGTTGAAAAATCGTATACTTTTAATTAAATATTAGTTGGATTTTAAAATAAACAGTATTCATCCTCACCAACTTTTTCTTCTCGCAGTCGTTGCTGTTTATTTGTTGAAAATGGGTAGTTTGAGTCAGGGCATGCGAAATTATTTAAAAATAAAATTATTAAAGTAACATTTTGGGTTTTAGAGGAGTCTTAATAGTGTATAT
>JBATIA010000118.1:0-2731 GCA_049667415.1 Ignavibacteriaceae bacterium | reverse complement strand
GTACAGGATTGGGAAATCAGCAGATGAGTCAAAATCTTGCAAAACTTTTTGATATTGCCGCAGAAGAAGCCCGCAATCTGAAAGATGAATATGTTTCAACAGAACATATACTGCTTGCACTTTCAAGCGATAAAGGAAAAGCCGGACAGCTTCTTCGCGAGAACGGAATTTCATACAATGATATTCTCTCTGCACTTAAATCTGTTCGGGGAACGCAAAGAGTTACCTCACAAAATCCTGAGGACACTTATCAATCTCTTGAAAAGTATGGGCGAGATTTGAACGATCTTGTTAAGCAGGGAAAACTTGATCCTGTTATTGGTCGTGATGAAGAGATCCGCAGAGTTCTGCAGGTACTTTCAAGAAGAACGAAGAACAATCCGGTGTTAATTGGTGAGCCCGGAGTAGGGAAGACCGCTATCGCCGAAGGAATTGCACATAGAATTGTTTCCGGTGATATTCCCGAAAATCTTAAAACAAAAAGAATTGTTGCACTCGATATGGGTGCTTTAATAGCAGGCACACAATTCCGTGGACAGTTTGAAGAACGATTAAAAGCAGTTATAAAAGAAGTTCAGGAATCAAACGTGGAAATAATTCTTTTCATTGATGAGCTGCATACACTTGTTGGCGCAGGTGCAACTCAAGGCGCCATGGATGCTGCAAATATTCTAAAACCCGCTTTGGCTCGCGGTGAATTACATGCAATTGGTGCAACAACACTTGATGAATACAAAAAACATATTGAGAAAGATGCTGCACTTGAGAGAAGATTCCAACCAGTTTTGGTGAGTGAGCCTTCAGAAGAAGATACCATTTCTATTTTAAGAGGATTAAAAGAACGCTACGAAGTTCATCACGGAGTTAGAATAACTGACGCTGCAATTGTAGCAGCATCGCAACTTTCAGAAAGATACATCACAGATCGTTTTCTTCCCGACAAAGCGATTGATCTTGTTGATGAAGCAGCTTCAAAATTAAGAATTGAAATTGATTCAATGCCGGAAGAGCTTGATGCACTTGAGAGAAAAGTAAAGCAGCTTGAAATTGAACGTGAGGCTCTGAAGAGAGAAAAAGATGAAGCTTCTGCAAAACGATTGAAAGAACTTCAAAAAGAATTGAGTGATTTAAATGAACAACGGAACGAGCTGAAAGCGCACTGGTCTCTTGAAAAAGAAAGAATCCAGAAAATCCGCTCGATGAAAAGTGAAATTGAGAATGCAAAAGTCCTTGCTGATAAATATGAAAGGGAAGGGGATCTTGGCAAAGTTGCAGAACTGCGCTATGGTAAAATTTCTGAGCTGGATAAAAAATTAAAAGCAGAAACGCAGGAGCTTTCAAAAATTCAGAAAGATAAAAAGATGCTGAAGGAAGAAGTCGATGCCGAAGATATTGCAGAAGTCGTTGCAAAGTGGACCGGCATTCCTGTAAGCAGAATGCTGGAAAGTGAAAGAAGCAAACTGCTAAGGCTGGAGGATGAACTTCACAAAAGAGTTGTGGGGCAGGATGAGGCTGTTTCCGCAGTTGCAAATGCAATCCGTAGAGCAAGGACAGGTATGCAGGATTCTGAACGACCGATCGGTTCATTCATATTTCTCTGAACGACCGGAGTTGGTAAAACCGAACTTGCACGTGCACTAGCCGAATTTTTATTCGATGATGAGCACGCAATGATAAGAATTGATATGAGCGAGTATATGGAAAAGTTTTCTGTCTCGCGTCTCATCGGTGCACCACCGGGATACGTTGGATATGAAGAAGGCGGACAGCTTACCGAATCCGTGCGCAGGAGACCTTACTCGGTCGTGCTTCTTGATGAAATTGAAAAAGCACACCCGGATGTATTTAATGTTTTACTGCAGGTTCTGGATGATGGAAGACTTACCGATAATCAGGGACGAACTGTAAACTTCAAGAATACAATTATTATAATGACATCAAACATCGGTTCGCATTTGCTACAGGAAAAATTGTTCAATGTTGATGATGAGCAGATTGAAGTTGTGATGGGTGAGCTGCGTGAACAGCTTGGCGATATGCTGAGGCAGAGCATCCGTCCGGAATTTCTGAACAGGATAGATGAGATTGTACTCTTCAAGCCGTTAACTCATAAAGAAATCCGGCAGATTGTTGAGATACAACTGAACCGTGTTGCGGGAATGCTTAAGGCAAGAGACATAAAGCTTGTATTTGATGATGAAACAAAAGACTGGCTTGTAAACATAGGCTACGATGTAACATTCGGTGCAAGACCTTTGAAGCGTACAATACAAAAATATGTTGCCAATCCTCTTGCGCAGGATCTGCTTGCTGGTAACTTTGGCGATGGTGATACAATAAAAATTTCCGTTGGTGAAAAAGGAAAGCTTGCGTTTAATAAATAACTGTCACGGTGTCATCCTGAACTTGTTTCAGGATCTGCATTCCTCTTAGAGAGGATTTATAATAACAAATTACAAACCGCAGGAGAAAACTTCTGCGGTTTTTTGTTTTAAATTATTTCTGCCGTTGCTTTCTTTGGAAAGAATTTGGAAATTAATGTAGAATATTAATTTCTAGAATCAAGTTATTGCAGAATAAGATTAAGTTAGACCGCTCAAAGGAGTTAGACACAGAGACCAAAAATAAACCTCTTGTCCAAAAGTGGCAGTGGTTGTCAGGGTGTGGCACCAAACACCGCCACACATCGCCACCTGACAGTAAAGGCACACTGTCCCCAGTGAGCATGATT
>JBATIA010000117.1:0-3760 GCA_049667415.1 Ignavibacteriaceae bacterium | reverse complement strand
GTGCTACTGTTGGTTTAAATCATCAGGGTTATAAACTTCAATTCTATTATGGAGGAAATGTCCCGGCTTATCAAAAACTTGAAATTATTGATAACTGGAGTGACAATTATTTGCTTGGTGGCGAGTTTACTATTTATGCCTTAACCGATTGGCGATTTAGTGCAAAGTATATAAATAAAAATTTTGCCAGCCAATCTTTTACAGCTCAAAGACTTGACCCGGATCTCAACCCAATAAATGTCCTTATCGAAAATAAATCTAACCAGTACCAATTTCTCTCTGGCGAAGTATCGTATCACAAACAAAAATCTTATAGCGTAAATGCCAGGTACGATTATGATATTAATTTTCAAACAACTTCCAGGGGAGAATTATCAGGAAGATATGAAGGTATAAAAAACTTAGGCTTTAATCTTTATTACAATTACAGGGAACCAAAAATCAGGTACAACTCTATTTTCTCTGTATTTGATTATGGAAACACCTGGGAAATTGAAGCCGGAGCTGATTATCTGATTGATAATAAATATACTCTTTTAGGAAAATTCGCCAACGTTGCCTTTAAAGGTGAAACATCTCAGCGTGTTACATTAGGCATTTCTTCTCCTTATGGTTCTATTACAGGAAGAAAGAATTTTGGTTATGCCGGTGAAATGGATGCAATCTCTCTCTACACAGCATTTGCCACTTTAGAAGGATTATTCACTCCGTCATTCGGATTTTCATATACTCGATACAAACTGGTTAAGGATGATCCTTCCAACACATTAGTTTCACTCTTGGCCGGTACTAATTTCAGACCTTTTAGAACGCTATCGTTTGATATTCAGGGACAATTTATTAGTAACAAGATTTATAAAAATGACTGGAGATTATTCTTTAAGCTTAATTTCTGGTTTAATACCATTTTTAATTGAGTTTTATGATTAAGAATTTTTACATAATCGTCTTCTTAGTTGCTACATCCATTTTACTGTTTGCTGCATTTCTATCACATGATTATAACCCATTACAAAGCAATTCAGAATTAATAAAGTTTTCTCATTCTTTGCATAATGAGCTTGTTGAATGTAGCGACTGCCATACGTCTGTTGCAGAGAGCACGTCCTTAACGGACAGACTATTACCGAATCACGACAGCTGTGTTAACTGCCATGAAGTGGATAATGAAAACGAGTGCAGCACCTGCCATGTAAATGAAAATTACGAAGCATTGATACAAAAGGAATCCGAATTAATTTATAATCATAAAATTCATGCCTTGCTTGAAATAAATTGCACAGATTGCCATAAAGGTTTAGATAAAGTTGATTATAGTTTTGAAAGTTCTGAAGTTTATCCATCGATGGAAATTTGTTCTGCTTGTCATAATGAAGTAAAGATTGCTTCAAATGCATGTGAGTCTTGTCATATTTCTACATTTAATCTTTTGCCACAAAACCACAGAAGCAATGATTATGTGCGATCTCACAAATTCCTTGCATGGGAAGCAAATGCTAACTGTATGATGTGTCATAACAATACTACTTGTCAGGAATGTCACGTGGCAACAACAGGCATAACAGAAACAAATTTGCCAAATGATTTTTATCCTCCCTATTCGCCAAGGAATTCGATTGATGGATCGGGGCAGCAAGTAATATTGAAAGTTCATGGAGATTTTAATTATAGATATTCCCATGGAATTGATGCAAAGGGAAAGACTACAGAGTGTCAAACCTGCCATCAGATAGAAACTTTCTGTTCAAATTGTCATCAGTCAGAGAATAGAGATTTTGCATTGGGTGGCATAGTACCTTCTTCGCATTTAATGCCGAACTTTAAAACAATTGGCGTTGGCACCGGTGGTGGTGAACATGCAACACTGGCTAGAAGAGATCTTGAGCAATGTGTTTCTTGCCACGATGTTCAGGGTGCTGATCCAACTTGTATTTATTGCCATTTAGATAGCGATGGGATAAAGGGTACTAATCCAAAAACACACTCCGCAGGCTTTATGAAGGATGTACACGGTGATTGGCACGATAATCAAGGTTCAATCTGCTACAATTGCCATACAAGTCAGCCTTCATCCCCAGCAGGGATTGGATTCTGTGGATATTGTCATGGAGCTAACTAAAATTATGAATTTAAAAATGAAATATGTTTTCTTCTATCTCTCAGCAATTGTTTTTGCAGTTTATATTACTGGTTGCAGCGATTTAAAGGATAATATCCCTTCTGTTCCTGAAGTTAATTTACACGGTTCAGGAGTTTATGATGCAACTTCAGCAAATTTTCATCCTAAAACAATTGCCGGATCACCAAATGGGATGTTTGGTTGCCAGGAGTGTCACGCTGCAAATTTTTCTGGTGGAGTAACGGGTATAGGTTGCAACACTTCTAACTGCCATCCTGTAATTGGTGTGCACGTGAGTGGAATTACGGACCCTACAAGTGAAAATTTTCATGGTAATTATATTAGAAATGACAACTGGGAAATGAGAACTTGTCAACCTTGCCATGGAGTAAATTATGCCGGAGGTTTTGTATCACCTTCCTGTAATGATTGTCATATTTATCCTGGTGGTCCTGAAAATTGTACTACCTGCCACGGCAGTAAGACAAGTAATGCTCCCCCAAAAGACTTGAATGGAAATACTTTGACAAGTGAAAGAGGTGTTGGTGCACATCAGGCTCATCTATTGGGAAATGTAAATGGAAAAGATTTAACATGCACAGAGTGCCATAACGTTCTTGGTGGTGTGTACACAACTGGACACCTTGACGGTGATGACAGGGCAGAAGTCGTTATGAATAACCCTCGGGCAAATATTACAACAAATGATCCATCTACTTCCGAATATGATCCGAGCCTTCAGCTTTTTGTACCTGATCCACTTTATAACTCGTCAACTTTATCATGCTCGAATACATATTGCCACGGTTACTTTAAAAATGGAAATTTAACTAATGCACCCATCTGGACAGACTCATCAACATCTGAATGTGGAAGTTGCCATGGAAATAGCACAAGTCCTCTTCCAAAAACAAATTCAGAAGGTGGAACCCATCCAGGTAGTACAAATTGCTCCGTTTGTCACGGAGGAGTAGTTGATGATAACTTAAATATTATTAACCCTTCAAAACATATTGATGGATTGTTAAATCTTTTTGGAAGTGATATAAAATATTAATTGTATCTCTTATTTAACATAACTAATTATACAGGAGTAATATATATGAAACAACTCAAAAATGTCTTAAAACTAATAGTAGCTGTATTGCTATTAGTAGGTATATTCGCGGCTTGCGAAGGTCCTGAAGGACCTCAAGGTCCTCAAGGTGATCCGGGAGATCCAGGTCCGGGATCTGTTGTCAATTGGGAAGGATTTAAAGAAGGCATAGTATGTGCATCTTGCCATAACCCCGACTATGACACAACCTATTTTGTATGGGCAAGGAAATATCAATGGGTTCTCTCCAAACACTCTTTCGGTGGCGACTTTGAACGAAACTCAAGTTCTTGTGCTGCTTGCCATACCACCGAAGGATTTGTACAATCTCAGATGGGTAGAACAGTTACTGATAACGTTCATGCTTCACCTCCAGGTTGCTTTGCTTGTCATTCACCACACTCACGTGCAGATTTCTCGCTTCGCAACGTAGATCCTGTTACAGTAGCTTCTGCTGTTGAAGGAGTTGCTGATCTGGTATTTGATTATGGTAAAGGCAATCTTTGTGTTAGCTGCCATAAAACACGTTCAATCAATCCAAAACC
>JBATIA010000116.1:0-2258 GCA_049667415.1 Ignavibacteriaceae bacterium | reverse complement strand
AATCACTTTTGATGGCAGTGAATATTCTATCGATCCTGTTGGCGAAGCTGCGCAGGAGTTGATTATCGCTGGTGGACTTGAAGAGTGGGTGAAGAATAATTTATAAAAATTATTATCCCGAACTTGTTTCGGGATCTTCTAAAGATTCTGAAATAAATTCAGAATGACTTATAAATCAAAAGGAATATAAATGCAAAAATCAATTTCCAGAACAATCTCAGAATTTGCAATCAAATTAAAATATGAAGACTTACCAAAAGAAGTCGTTAATGAAGTAAAAAGATATTTGTACGATTCAATTGGTTGTGCTTACGGTGGATATCATACAAAAGATATAAAGATCATACACGATATTTACAAAGAAATGGGCGGCAAAGGTGAATCAACCGTTATAGGCTTCGGTGATAAACTTCCGGCTGTGAATACTACGTTAATAAACTCATTGATGATTCGTGCTCTTGACTTTAATGATATTTACTGGAAAGAAGATCCATCGCATCCATCAGATATTATTCCTGCTGCATTATCGGTTGGAGAAATGGTTGGCGCATCGATGAAAGAAGTTATCACAGCAATCGTTCTTGCTTATGAATTTGAGCAAAGGCTTTGCCTTTTTGCATCGCCGGGAGTTCGCGAACGAAAATGGCATCATGCAACATTAACGCAATTTGTTTCTCCTATTGTTGCAGGTAAAATGCTTGGATTAAATGAAGACCAGATGGTAAATGCAATTGGAATAAGCGGAAGTCATAATCACACCATCGGTTGTCCAACTGCTGGTAAATTAACGATGATGAAAAACACAGTCGATCCAATGGCAGTTCAAAGTGGTGTGTTTGCAGCATTAATGGCTAAGCGAGGTTATTCCGGAACAGAAGCTGTGTTTGAAGGCAAGGAAGGATTTATGGACACATTCCTTGGATGGAATGCTAAAGAACAAAAAGTTGATCCGGTTAGTATGAAGGGAAGAGATGGAGTATCGGAATGGAAATGGAATATTGAAAAACTGATTGGCGGGTTGGGTGAGAGTTACAAAATTATGGAATGCAGTATGAAAGCTTTTCCAACCGAAGCTTTGACTCACACTCATCTTTCCGCAACATTAAATGCTGTTACAAAAAATAATATCACTTACGACCAGATTGAGACTGTTACTCTAACAACGTTGGCACAGGCTTATGATATACTTTTTGATCCGCATAAGTATCGACCTGAATCAAGAGAAACTGCTGATCACTCACTTCCCTATTGTATTGCTGCTGCTTTGGTTGATCATAAAATTACTACCCAGTCATTCAGCGATGAAAAATTAAAAGACCCGAGAATTTGGGAAGTAATTGACAGGATTAAGGGAGAACCTTCTCAGGAATTTGAAAAGATGTTTCCTGCAAAACAGCCTAGTAAAGTTGTTGTTAAGACAAAAGATGGAAAAGAGTTTTCAGAATATCTTGAATATCCAAAAGGCGATCCGAGAGAACCAATGACAACGGAAGACCTTGATAATAAGTTTGAAGTATTATCAGAAAAACTGCTTGCATCAGGAAGAAGAAAAGAAGTGAAGGAAGCAATCTTTAATGCTGAACAATTAACAGCAAAAGAATTTATGAAAAAATTAAATGTCTAAACTCAAATGTCATTGCGAGGCAAACTGAGCTTGTCGAAATATGATGAAGCAATCTGATCTGAAGCAGTAGATTACTTCGCTTCGCTCGTAATGGCAACCAACTAATGGAAATCTTATGAAACAAATTAAAAAATCATCCGCTGGTAAACGTGGTGAATCAGTTCGGTCCGATTGTTATTTTGAAATTGAATTGAAAAACTCCAGCGGCATTAAAATAAATCTGAAAAGCAAGGTTAAGTCGATGTATGGAGAATCAATAAAACAAATGATTCTTGATATGTCCAAGTTCTTCGCACTGAAAGATGCAAAGATTTTGTTAGAAGATAATGGTGCTTTACCATTTGTTCTTGCCGCAAGATTTGAACTTGCTGTTAAAAGATTATTCCCTCAAACAAAAAAAGAATATCTCCCTCCGATAGTTCCACAAAATCTTTACTCTACTAAGAAAGATCAATTGAGAAGAAGCAGACTTTATCTTCCCGGAAATGAGCCAAAGTTTTTTGTAAATGCCGGACTTCACTCTCCGGATGGAATAATTCTGGATTTAGAAGATAGTGTCGCTCCATCTGAAAAGGATGCGGCACAACTTCTTGTACGTAATGCCCTTCGCTCGGTTGACTTTTACGGTGCTGAG
>JBATIA010000115.1:0-1961 GCA_049667415.1 Ignavibacteriaceae bacterium | reverse complement strand
TCTCTTCCTAAAAGGTCATAGACTTTGAGTGTAACAAATTGCCTACTGCTTATTGTGTATTGCATACTGGTTGTCGGGTTAAACGGGTTGGGGTAGTTTTGGGAGAGCAAATAATCTTTTGGCAATTGATTACCTTCATTTTCGTTACGAATAGAAGTAATGCCGGGATAAGATGTGTTAGTTATAGTTCCATCTTCACCAATTGCAGTACCATTATTCAGACTTGTAAAGAATACATTATATAAATTATTTGGAGTTATGCTGTTTTGCGGTAACCAAGTATCTCCTCCATTGCTCGTGCTAAGTATTATACCTTCATCTCCAACAATAGTCCCATCATAGAAATTCACAAAACTAACAGCATTTAAATCGTTTGTTGTACCACTTGATTGTTGAAACCAGTTCGCTCCACCATCAGTTGACTTTAAAATTATTCCATCCTCTCCCACTGTAATGGCATTATTTATATCAATAAAAGACACGCTATGCAATACTATGCCTAGACCGCTTAGTTGATTTGTCCACGTTTCACCACCATCTGTTGTTTTAACAATGTTTAGGGTTCCATAAGGGTTTCCACCAACAACTAAACCATTGTACTGATCAACGAAATCAACGTCATCGAATAATATTCCATATAAATAAAAATTTCGAGTCCAGCTGTAACCACTATCGGTAGTCTTACAGATGCTATTTCCTCCAACAGCTATTCCAATGGTTTCATTAAGGAAGAATACATCCTCGAATCCCCAATTACCAACATTTGGAATTTCGAACCAGTTATTTCCACCATCAGTCGTTCTATAGATAATCTTAGCCCAAGCCGAAACCGCACCGACTGCTGTACCAAAATTGCTATTAACGAATTGTACATCTTCTAAATGCTGATCTGTGCCTACTGATTGATGTGTCCAAGTTACTCCTCCGTTCGTAGTCTTTAATATTATACCATCCCAACCGACAGCAAATCCGTTTTCGCTATTTGTAAACCACGTTCCATATAAGTCATTTCTTATTCCTTCATACTGAGAAAACCAGTTTGCTCCACCGTCTGTAGTTTTAATAATTTTACCGTCGCTTCCAACTGAAGTACCTGTATTTAAATTTGGAAAGCTTAATCCAATTAATTGGCCAGCGTAAATAGATTGAATCGTCCAACTAGTTCCCCCATTAGTACTCTTGACAATAATTCCTGCATTAGCTGGTTGATTGTAACCAATTATTCTAATATTACTTGAATCGATATATTTGACTTTATAAAGAAATTCAGAATAGCCAGGCTGACTTGGTATCCAATTTGTACCGCCATTAGTTGTAGTGATAATAAAACAATGATCCCAAGAAACTGCGGTACCTTTATTCGAATCAAAAAAGTAAACATCAGTTAATTCTTTTAAAGTTCCACTGCTTTGTGAAAACCAATCTGCTCCACCGTTTGTTGTTCGACTAATCTTGCCTCCCAATCCTACAATCGTTCCGTTATTTGCATCACTAAAAGACAATCCATTCCACCATCCATTTACTGCTCCATTCGTTTCCTGTGTCCAAGTTTCACCTCCATCAGTAGATTTTAATATTGTACTTTCAATTCCAACAGCTCTTACTAGATTTTCATTAATATATCTTACATCATTCAAACTATTAGTAGTTCCACTGTTTTTTATAGTCCAGTCATTTCCACCATTTGTAGTTTTTAGAATTATACCATTAGCACCAACAGTAATACCATTAACATTATTGAAAAATGAAACACTAGTTAATTGATCAGAGGATGCACTTGACTTAACTGTCCAATTTGTACCTCCATCAGTAGTTTTAAGAATTGTCAAATGTTGACCCACAGCCCAACCTTCGTTTGGATTAATAAATTCAACATCCCACAATAAGTGTGGTTGTGGTAGTGGGTTCTGCCAGAACCATTGTTGCTGAGCAGATACAGTAATCGAAAGAATAAAAACCAG
>JBATIA010000114.1:0-3448 GCA_049667415.1 Ignavibacteriaceae bacterium | reverse complement strand
CTCTAACGGTGCTGCAGGTAACATTTTACTGATAGGTGATACAATCCACGACTACGAGGTTGCAAAAGAAATTGATGCTGATTGTATATTGGTTTCTCAGGGGCATCAGGACGAGGAACGATTATTGCAGCTTGGAATTCCGGTTGCAAAAGATATAAGTGAATTAAGTAATATGTTAAAGGAATTATAGCATTTGATTCCAATTATTTTTTTAGTTGTTACAGTTATTATCGTATGGACAGTTTTTGTTTATAACCTGTTTATTCGCGACAAGAATTTAATTAAAGAGGCCTGGAGCGGTATTGATGTGCAGCTCAAAAGAAGACATAACCTTATTCCGAACCTGGTTGAATCTGTAAAAGGTTATAGCAAGTACGAAAAAAACCTGTTAGAGGAATTAACTAGAAAGCGAAGTGAAGCTACGAAAATAGAAACTATAAAAGAAAAAGCTCCTGCAGAATCTGATTTGTCGGGGATGTTAAAAAGTCTGTTTGTAGTAGCCGAAAATTATCCGGATCTTAAAGCAAATCAGAATTTTCTCGATCTTCAAAATCAGCTGGTAGAAATTGAAGATCAGCTGCAATATGCCAGACGATATTACAACGGAGCAATAAGAAATTATAACATCAGGGTTGAGTCATTTCCTTCCAACATTATTGCTGGAATATTTGATTTTAAACAGGATAATTTCTTTGAGATTTCGCTGGCAACTGAGAGAGCAACTCCCGAAGTAAAATTATGAAAATATTATTCTCCTCTATCATTCTTTTATTTTTTCTTTGCATTCCCGGATTTTTATTAGCACAATATGAGCATATAGAAAGAATAATTTCCTTCGATAGTGACATAACTGTTAATGAAGATGCTTCAATGCTTGTGGTTGAAAAAATCAAAGTTTTTTCAAACGGGAATAAAATAAAAAGAGGAATCTATCGTGATTTTCCAACAAAGTATAAAGATGATTATGGAAATAATATTAATATCAGGTTTGAGGTTCTTGAGATTTTCAGAGATGGTAATAGTGAAAGCTATCATACAGAAAAACTTTCAAATGGTGTAAGAGTCTATCTTGGAAGGAGTGATTACTTTCTGTCCGAAGGAGAATACACTTACACAATTAAATATAAAACCGATAGACAAATAGGTTACTTCAATAAGTATGATGAACTTTATTGGAATGTTACCGGTAACGGTTGGGATTTCCTTATTGAAAAAGCTACTGCAACAATTAATTTACCTGCATCAGTTTCCAGAGATGATTTGAAGCTCTATGGTTATACTGGTTTTAGTGGTTTGAAGGGGAGTGATTACAAGACAAAAATTATCAATTCAAAGAAAATTATATTTAACTCAACACACCTGTTAAATGCCAAAGAGGGTTTAACGATTGTCGTGCAATTTCCAAAAGGATTGATTTATGAACCTACCCAAAGCGATAAGCTGAGATACTTCATTCAGGATAATATGCAAGTTGTATTCGGATTGATCGGAATACTTGTTCTATTCTTTTATTATGTTATTATATGGTGGCGTGTCGGGAAAGATCCATCTAAAGGATTAATTATTCCATTGTACGAACCACCTGCGAATATGTCGCCTGCTGCTATTCGTTTTATTACGGAAATGGGTTATGATGATAAAACTTTTACGAGCACTATAGTGTCGCTTGCAGTAAAAGGATATTTAAGGATTGAGGAAGATGGAAAAGATTATATATTGTTTAGAAATATTAGTAATGCACCATTAACAACTGATGAAAAAGTCGTAATTGAGAAACTCAGCTTTAAAAATAAGAATGGAATGCAACTTCTTGAACTTGAGCAGAAAAATCACGCAATACTGCAAAAAGCTATTAAAGGCTTAAAGAATTCGCTTAAGAATAATTTTGAAAAAACTTACTTTCTGACCAACAGAAAATATTTCATCCTGGGAATAATAATATCTATTCTAATTCTTATAATTTCCAATATACAAGGATCAGAGGAACAAATATTTAGTTTAATATGGGTATCGTTCTGGAGTGTAGGAGTTGCGGCACTCTTATTTTCTGTATTCAAAGCCTGGAAAGGTGCTCTAAATAAGGGAAGAGGTAAAATAACAGCTTTAGGCGGAGCAATATTTATAACTATGTTTTCTATTCCATTCGTTATTGGGGAGTTAGTAGGATTATACTTCCTCTCAGTGGCAGGTTCACCATTGATGATAGTTATTGTTGCTATTTTAGTCGTTTTGAACTTACTTTTTTACAATCTACTTAAGGCTCCAACTTTACTCGGTAGAAAAATTATGGATAGGATCGAGGGGTTTAAAATGTACTTGAGCATCGCTGAAAAAGATAGATTGGAATCGGTAAAAGAGCCGGATAAAACCCCAGAACTATTTGAAGCGTTTCTGCCCTATGCTCTTGCCCTAAATGTGGAAAATCAATGGGCTGATAAATTCTCAGATGTTCTTTCAAGAATCGAAAAAGATTCTACAGCATATAGGCCAGGCTGGTTTTCAGGTACAAGCTGGAGCACATTGGGAGCAACCGGGTTTGCTTCCTCCTTATCAGGTAGCTTTAGTAGTACTATATCAGCCTCGTCAACTGCGCCGGGGTCATCCTCAGGAGGAGGGGGGGGAGGTTCTTCAGGTGGTGGGGGAGGTGGAGGTGGAGGAGGAGGATGGTAATTCTTAGATAATGTTTTCTAAGTTATTATATTTTATAAGTTATCTATGATTACCTTTACAATTCTATCGGCAGAGTTTCCGTCCCAGAGATCAGGAATTCTACCCTTTTTAATCTTGCCATTGAAAATATCCAGTGCTACTTCTTCAGCCTTTTTATAACTATCTCCAACCAAATGATTTGTTCCAATTTCTACTGTTATTGGTCTTTCTGTGGTTGTTCTGGTGGTTATGCATTGAATTCCTAAATATGTTGTTTCTTCCTGAATTCCACCACTATCGGTGATCACCAATTCAGCTTGTTGGAGCAAGTTTAAGAAATCAAGATATCCAATTGGATCAGAAAGAATTACATTTTTATTTACAGTATTTAGAAGAGAATAATCCTCCATATTCTTTTTTGTTCTTGGATGAATGGGAAAAATCACTTTTCTTTGATCTGAAAGTGAATTCATTAAATGCACTAAAGTCTTTAGTTGTTCCATTGAATCGACATTACTTGGCCGATGCATTGTCATCAACACATAATTTTGAGGATTCAAACCCAGGTTCTTGATAATATTTGACTTTGTTGCCTTTGCTAAATGATTTTTAAGACTGTCAATCATGACATTGCCTACAAAGAAAACCTTAGTATCTGTAATATTTTCATTTTTGAGATTTGTGATACCACTTTTTTCGGTAACAAAAAGTGAATCCGCAATCTGGTCAGTTAACAATCGATTTATTTCTTCAGGCATATCTCGATCAAAACTGCGAAGTCCCGCTTCCACATGTGCTG
>JBATIA010000113.1:0-2031 GCA_049667415.1 Ignavibacteriaceae bacterium | reverse complement strand
ACGATAGAATGTCCTTAATTACAGATTTTGGATGCTCAACAGGTAAATTTGCTGAGCCTGACGTTGATGCGTTTGGTGAGTTATTCATCTCCGGTTCGCAGGATGGTCAGGCAATTGCTTATTTGGGTAACGCAAGTTGGGGCTATACTTCTACTTCTGTTAATTATCCTAAGCTTTTTTATCAGGGATTATTATTGGATTCATCATTAGTGATATCCGAGACACATTATTTAGCCAAATTAGAACAATTTAGTCAGTATGGAATTAATGATGTCACCAAAGTTTTCAATTATTGCAATATTCTATTTGGTGATCCTTTAGTTGGATTTAAGTTGCCTTCCAAACCAAATTTTTCAGTCGCACAAAGATCCTTTTCTTTAAGCGGGGCATTCCCTTTAGATCTTGATGATTCGGTTCAGGTAAAAATTGAAATAATTAATTTCGGTAAGGTACCGGAAGATTCAGTACTGATCACCATTAAGGATACTTATTTAGGAAATCAAAACTACTTTAGTGAGTATAAAATTCCATCTCCGCTTTATAAAAAAGAAATTTATGTGAGCATCCCGATCTTTGGTCTGGTTGGGGAACACAATTTAGAAGTTATTATTGACAAGAATAATTATTTCGATGAAATTTATGAAGATGACAATGCAGTAAATTTTAGTTTTTTAGTTTATTCAACTTCTGTAAGACCACTTGAAGCTGAAAGATTCTATAATTCTGCTAAAAGTAAATTTGTTTTTCTGAACCCGGGATTATTAGCTGATAAAAACGTATCCTCAATCAAAGTTGCTCTGGCAGATAACCCGGACTTTATTAATTTTATTGAGGCAGATGTTAATCTGGATACTTTAATAACTGGCTATATACCATCACCACTTCAACTTAATAAAAGGTATTATTGGAGAGCCAAATTAAACTCTGCCCAGGCTAACTGGTCTGAACCACATTCTTTCTTTAATGAAAATGTTGGATATGAGTGGTACTTTAACAATTCTTTTAATAACAGCGATGTCCAGGTAAAAAACGTTGCTTTTGATTCAACAACTAATTCCTGGAAGTTAACTAACTATGAAAATTTTCTGGAAATCACTTCTGCCGGCTCTGATGATGGAGAACTTGGTTCAATAAAACTTAATGATTTTGAAAGATTACCAAATACTTTTTATTGGGGGATCGCAACTGCAATTATCGATTCAATTACATTTGAACCATCTGATTTTAAATATTTTCTGTTCTGGGATCCAAATCCAGCAGACTCTTTAATCAACTATATTAATTCACTCCCCAGCGGTTCTTTATTAGCAATGACAATTTGTGCTGACGGTGCGCAATCTGTTCTCGGGTTTAACCAGGGGACTCCGGTAAGGCAAGCTATTGAGACCTTAGGTAGTCTATATGTAGATAGTGTACTCTACCGAGATTCCTGGTGTATGATCGGTAAGAAAGGAGCGCCGCAGGGAACAGTTCCTGAATCATTTAGCAAAAGATTTTCAGGACCTGCAATAATTGATACATCGATTATAGTCTTTAATCAAAATGGGTGGGTTGAATTTCCTAAAATAAAAAACTCGGCAAAATGGTTAGACGTTACAAAAACTGACTCATTAATTTCCGGTAGTTCTATCTCATACATAACCTTAGGAATTAAGAATGACAATTCTCTAGATACGTTGGATGCACTTACATTTTCTGGCAATGTGGCGGATATCAGCAATATAGAAGCGGACAATTATTCATCATTAAAAATTCTTGCAACTTTTCAAGTTAATGAAAATAGTGAAACACCCCTGCTGAAAAAGCTTGGAGTTAATTTTGTTCCTGTACCTGAACTTGGAACAAATTACCAGGTTGTTAATATTTCAGAAGATACTGTTACTATCGGTGAGGATATTGGACTGTCATTTTATGTTTATAATGTTGGTGAAAGCAAAGCTGACAGTTTTAATGTGAAGGTTGAGGTTATAAATGAAGATAATTCGCGGCAGGATATCTTTACTCAGCGAATTGATTCACTCGGTTCTGATG
>JBATIA010000112.1:0-3216 GCA_049667415.1 Ignavibacteriaceae bacterium | reverse complement strand
GGACAAACACAAATCAACGATTTCCCTTGATGCAAAAATTACCTCATTCAAAAAAGATGGTAATAAATTTATAATTAATGATGAGCGATTTGATTACGCAATCATTGCATCGGATGTTAAAGGAACGAAAAGTATCATTAATAATTCTGATTATTTTAAGAATGAACATCCCGATTTCTACAATCAAATGACAAACCTGAAACAATCACAGAGATATTCTGTTTTAAGAATCTGGATTGATAAAGACCTCAGACAAGGTGTGCCTTTCTTCATTTTTACTGATGCGCTAAAAATACTTGACTCGGTTACAATTTATCACCGGATGGAAAAGTCAAGCGATGAATGGGTAAAGAAAAATGGGGGCGGAATATTTGAGCTTCATTCGTATGCTGTGCCTGATGATTTTCCGAAAGAGGAAATCAGAAATCAATTTCTAAAAGAGTTTGAAGAATATTTTCCAGAGATAAAAGGATACAAAGTAAAATACGAATACCTTCAGGTAAAGGATGACTTCACTGCCTTCCACACAAATCTTTATAAGACTCGTCCAACAGTAAAAACCGACGTTGAAAATCTTTTTCTCGCTGGTGATTGGGTTAAACTAAAAAGTCCAGCAATGCTGATGGAGGCAGCAACCACTTCTGCTCTTTACGCAGCAAATTCAATCTTACAAAAAGAAGGATTAAAAGAAGAACAGATTTATTCCGTTCCTTTAAAGGGTATCTTTGCTTGAATAAGTTTGGAAGAACATAATTGTATTGTTAATGCGAAAGCTTAAATGATTTCGAAGTTGTTCAAAGTAAATTCTTTCCAAAAGATTTTACAGTAAACACAGGACAGCTTGCCATCCTAACTACCTTTTCAGTTGTGCTGCCTAAAAGCAGGTGTTCTAATCCCGATAAACCATGCGTCGCAATTACAATAAGATCCATCGAGTTACTTTTTGCAAAATTTATTATTTCGTTTGCAGCTTGCCCGCTTACAATATGAATTTGTGTTTTAACCTCATCTCCAATCGTTTCACTGATCATTTTTTTCAATCTTTTTTCACAATCTTCCTTAATGTTCGGTACAATATCAAAAATTGATGATTTGCCTGATAGCGAATATGCGGGATGAATAGTTTCCTCAATTATGTGAAGCAGATGAATTTTTGCTTCATACGATTTTGCAATTTCCCTAGCATTTGCCAGTGCATTTTGGCTGTGCTCAGAAAAATCAACAGGAACAAGAATTTTTTCTTTTGATTTCGGAGGAGTGGGTGTTTTAGCCTCCCGAATTGTGAATACCGGGCAATCGGACATACGCACAATTTCTTCTGCAACGCTGCCTAAGAAAAAGTGTCCCAATCCTCTTCTGCCATGTGTTCCCATAACAATAAGATCAATTAAATTTTCAGCCGCATAATCTAGTATTGCAGGAGCAGCGGAAATTCCTCTGGTTTGTGCTTTAATAATTCTAATATCGTCATCTTTATGCGCATCGCATACTTTATTCAATTGAAGTTCAGCGATATCCTCCAGCTTCTTGATCATTTCTTCGGTTTCTTCAAATTCTTTGTTCACAACTCCCGGCTGATCATTAAACAAGGTAACTGCATGCAAAACATGAATTTCGGCATCGTATTTTTCAGCAAGAAAAACAGCGTGCTCTAACGCCTGATCTGCACATCTGGAAAAATCTGTTGGGAAAAGAATTTTACTAATTTTCATAATCTTAAAAATGCCTTAAGCTTGTATGAACTATAATGAATTTCTTTAGGTGAAATTAAGATAAGTTTATTTAAAAAGGAAAATACACTAGTTTGATTTTTCAATTTGTCCTTAAACACCTTTTCAACCTTTGGTGCAATTACAAAAGCGCAATAGCCCTGGTTTCCCTGAAAAATAATTGAGGACAATAAATGCATTGTGTATTGCATCTGGTCGTTATTTCCAGCTATACCCAGTCTAATGCGGGTTGAATTATTTTATGAAATAGCTTAGCATACAAATCAAAACCCAACTGTAGCATTAAATCCTTTTCACTTTGCTGACAGGATCAATACAATCTTCAAGTTCCTTCACCGTATCAATGTATCTTTGAAAATATACTTTTGCTAAGTACGACATAATTACAAATTCACTCCTGTTTTCTCTAATAATGCGCAGGAATCTTTCAGCGTGAATAATCATGATTTTTGATGGTTTTTTAGCCCTTGCACGTGTCATATACTTATTTAATCCAAACAGGATGTTTGTCCCAAACAATTCGCCACGATGTGTTATTCTCTCTACCTCGATGGAGAATTTATCGAAACTCAAATCCCTTTTACTTGGGATTCTCAATGAAACCTCTCCTTCCAGTAAAATATATAGATCCCTGGCCGTCTCTTTCTGATCATAGATAATTTGACCTTCTTCAAAATCCTTAGTAACGGCAAACTCACTAATCTCTGCAATCTGCTTTGATGTTAGTAACGAGAATATTTCCTTTTCTTCAATATTAACTTTTTCCATAGTGTCCCTCCGATGTTTTTTATTATTATATTAATGTCATCCGGAACCACATCTGGTGTAACCGGTTCTCCGGTTAAACCGGCTTTAAAAAGTACAAGATTTTATTTTATTAATCCATCAATAAAATAATTCTCTAAAGTGGTTTTTATTTAGCAAGATTGTACTCAAACAACCGGATAATTTTTAAAAGTAAGATTGCTTGTCCGGTGGCACATCTCACTCATTTCAAAATCCAGTCTCGCACCCTCAATATCACCCAGTCTAACTTTTAATGTTGCTCTGGCAAAGTATGAGCTTGCATCTTTTGGGTTTAAACGAATCAACTCACTAAATTCATCGATAGCCTTTTGGTAATCTCCGTTGTCTGCCTTTTCAACTGCTGAGATACAGCTTAATTCGTTCTTGTTTTTTCGAGACTGATTTTGTTGCATCAGGCTGAAGATTGAATCAATCCTTTCCATACTTCTTCTCTCCTTAACTTTATTTTTAACAAACACTTCCTTTATAGAATATGACCTGAGAGTATAAGGAAGAGATCCTTCTTCAATTAATTTACAGCCACAGCTTGGGCAACACTTAATGCCTTTTTCTTTTGGTCTTCTCAACCCACAACGAGGACAAAATAAAAAACCAGTAGTTGATTTCATATTAATTCCGTTTCCTTTCAGACATTCCATTTATCAGCCTTCTTCTCTGACGATTAAATCTTCTTCCTCCA
>JBATIA010000111.1:0-1850 GCA_049667415.1 Ignavibacteriaceae bacterium | reverse complement strand
GGCTTACCTATTGATAAACTTCTAAACTATTACAAATCTTCTAATCAGGTAGAGAGGATGCTCGATAAAAAAACATTTGAGTTCCTTAAAATGAATAATGAAATTAAAAGAGTAGATCCTGAAAAACTTACACAGATACAGAAAGAGGAAAAAGAATGAAAGACAAAATAGAAATTTTTAACCAGCTCGTTCCTTATGTAATTGAGCAAACTGGACGCGGCGAACGTGGAATGGATATCTATTCCCGGCTTCTGCGAGAAAGAATTATATTTATCGGGATGCCCATCGATGATCATATTGCCAGCTTAACTATTGCACAACTAATATTTCTCGAAGCTGAAGACTCGCAGAAGGATATAAATCTTTACATCAACACACCCGGTGGCAGCGTTACTTCTGGAATGGCAATATACGACACTATGCGTTACATTAAACCTGATATAGCAACAATATGTGTTGGAATGGCAGCAAGTATGGGAGCAATCCTTCTAGCCGGAGGTGCTAGTGGCAAACGTTCTGCACTGCCTCATTCTAAAATTATGATTCATCAACCATGGATTGGTGGACTTCAGGGCCAAACAACCGATATTGAGATTCACGCAAGAGAAATGCTAAAGACGAGAGACACTTTATATAATATTCTTGCGAAGCATACTGGTAAATCTGTTGAGCAAATAACCAAAGACTGCGACAGGGACTACTTCTTAACTTCTGAGGAAGCAAAAGAGTATAAGTTAATTGATAACGTTTTAGAAACGCGTATTCCGACAGAGAAAAAATAATCAAAGGGGGAAAATTTCCCCCCTCCTATCTCAAGATTCTCCATTAATATTTTTCTTGTTTTAACTGATAGATTGATATATTTTCAAACTAAAATTATTGCGAACTAATAATTAATCTTAATTGTTTATTAAAGTATGATTGGTCACAGGTTTACAGATTTTATCCCTGGTAATGAGGACAGAGGAAGTTTTGATAACTTACTCAAAATCTTCCTGCAGCTTGTTACTATTACATCCGGTGATGTGTCAGAAGCACTGAACTGGATGAATGAATTGGACCGTCAGTACAATATTACTGATGATGAATTTGGGATGGGAGATTTCATAGATGAATTGAAGGAGAAAGGTTTTATAAAAGAAAATGAAGACGGAAAAAGTCTTTCTCTTACCGCAAAGAGTGAGTTATCAATCAGGAAACAATCTTTAGAAGAGATTTTTGGCAAGTTAAGAAAATCAGTTCGAGGAAATCATAGAACCCCATTCTCAGGTCAAGGGGATGAAATTACTTCCGACAGAAGAGAGTACAACTTTGGAGATACTCTTGACCAAATTGATATGACAGACTCGATAAAGAACGCACAAATAAACCACGGCATAGATGATTTCAAATTAACAGAAAAGGATCTGGAAATTGAGGAAAGGGATTACAAGGCTCTTACTTCAACTGTTTTGATGATAGATGTTTCTCATTCTATGATACTGTATGGTGAGGATAGAATTACTCCTGCCAAAAAAGTGGCTATGGCTCTATCGGAATTGATCACCGTAAAATATCCAAAAGACACTCTGGATATAATTGCATTTGGAAACGATGCCTGGCCAATTGAAATTAAAGATCTTCCCTACCTTGAGGTTGGACCTTTTCACACAAACACAGTAGCAGGATTACAATTAGCTCACGATATTATTCGCAGAAGAAAAACAAATAATAAACAGATATTTATGATTACCGATGGAAAACCAACTTGTTTGCAAGTAGGTGCCAGATATTATAAGAACAGTTTCGGATTGGATAGAAAAATTATTAACAAAACTCTCGACCAGGCTGCAATTTGCAGAAAACAGAAT
>JBATIA010000110.1:0-7839 GCA_049667415.1 Ignavibacteriaceae bacterium | reverse complement strand
CAATTGAAAGAATACCTCCTTATCCTCCAATGCCTCCACCTGAGTGGTTAAAAAGAAATCACATTAATGGTATTAGAACCTGGATACGTGAAGGAGCTTTGAATAATTAAACCTATAATTTTCATTCTTGAAATTAAGCAAAGAATTACCCCCTAATCTATTGGAAGAGAACAATTTACTAATTAGATATGCTGGTTGCGTTGCATTAGACTAAGTGAAAAACACTTTACAATAATCACTTCAATTGTATATTCCTGGTATAAAGAATATTTGCTAGATGAAATTTTAGGGTTAAATCCATTTCATTTGTTTATACCAGTCACATGTTCTTTTAATTCCCTCTTCAACTGATACCTTTTGCTTATAACCAAGATCACGCACTGCTTTAGAAGTATCACAAATCCAGAATCTTTGTGTAAGGTCTTTTGCTTTTTCAATATTCAAAGTTGCAGGTTTTGAACTAAACAACGCAAAGAATTGCGCAAATGCTGCAACAGTGAAGACAATAAAATGTGGTAATTTTATTTTAAAGGCTTTTTTATTTAATACACGAGAAGTGATACTTCCAATTTCATCCCAGGTATAAAATTTTTCTGAACTGATAAAATATATTTCTCCATTTGACTTATCAGAAACTGCAGCAAGGTACAGTCCTTCAACCAGATCAGCTACATGAAGTAGGCTTAATTCCTTTTTATCAAAACCTATCATCGTTGTCAGTCCCCTATTGAAAACCTGGAAATAGATAAATATCTCAGTATCCCTTTCACCAAAAATCGCTGGAGCACGGCAAATCGTCACGGGGAAAATGTCTTGATAACCTGACACAACCTGTTCCTGTTTTAATTTACTTCTGGCATAAGTTGTTAACGGTTTACATTCTGATTCCTCATTTACGGGTTTACCATTTAATGAAGGTCCACTCACAGTCTGACTACTCACAATAACAAATTTTTTAATGCTCTCTTTCTTCTCTGCTGCAACTTCAAGCAAAACTTGGGTTGATTCAACATTACCACGGAAGTATCCTTCCTCATTTTTAGCTTTAACTACACCAGCTATGTGAAAGATATAATTAGCATCTTTAAAAGCCTCTCCTAGTCCTTCTCTGTCAAATAAGCCGCAATTAAATATTATCACATTCTTATTCTCCAGCCATCTCAGGTTACTTGAATTACGAACTATGCATCTTACTTCAAAATTTTTTGTAAGAAGGTAGTCAACCAGATGGCTGCCTACAAATCCATTCGCTCCGGTTACAACTGCAATTTTTTTGTTATCCATAAATAAGCTTTGTTTGCTTTTAAAACATTTTAGTAATACATTTTACTACAAAATTAACAAAAAACTACAACTTTTTATTTTCAAATTACTTTCCATACTTAACCAAGGAGGTCCAGTTGGATCTATTTCAGAAGTGCATTGACTTCACACGAGCAGATGAAGTTAAGGCATTAGGGGTTTACCCATATTTCCGTGCAATTGAAGAAAATGAAGGTCCCGTTGTTCAGATTGAAGGAAGAAAGGTTATAATGGCAGGCTCAAATAACTATCTTGGATTGACTGCTCATCCACAGGTAGTTGAAGCTGCTGTAAAAGCCGTTGAAAAATATGGTACAGGTTGTTCCGGTTCCAGATATTTAACCGGCACACTTGATTTACACATTGAACTGGAAGAGAGACTTGCAAAATTTTTTAACGCCGAAAGTGTTTTGTTATTCAGCACTGGTTATCAAACTGCTCAGGGTGTTATTCCTACGCTTGTCGGGCGAAACGAATATATTATTTCAGATAAGGACAATCATGCTTGTATTGTCGCAGGCAATCTTATGGCAAAAGGTGCTACAGGTAATTTTGTACGATACAAGCATAATGACATGGATGACTTAGAACGTGTGATTGAAAAGTTACCATCGGATGCACCAAAATTAGTGGTAAGCGATGGTGTTTTCAGTACTGGTGGTGAGATTGTTAACCTGCCAAGATTAAATGAAATTGCAAAAAAACATAAAGCACGAATAATGATTGACGACGCCCACTCTGTTGGTGTTATAGGCAAAGGTGGAAGAGGAACAGCAAGCGAATTCAACCTGGAAAAAGATATTGACCTAACTATGGGCACGTTCAGCAAAACATTTGCATCTTTGGGCGGATTTGTTGCCGGACCAGAAAGAGTTATAAATTTCATCAAACATTTTTCACTCGCTTTAATTTTCAGTGCATCACCTACCCCTTCTTCAGTTGCAGCAGCATTAGCTGCACTAGATATTCTGGAAAAAGAGCCGGAACGTGTAAAAAGACTTATCGATAATGCAAACTATATGCGCAAAGGTCTTAAGGGAAAAGGATTTAATGTTATCGATGGTAGAACTGCTATTGTGCCTGTTATTGTTGGGAACGACGATGTTGCTCTTAAGATGTGGAGAATTTTATATGATAGCGGAGTTTTCGTAAACGTGTTTGTTCCACCGGGCGTACCCGAGGGAAGACAGATGATGAGAACCAGCTATATGGCAACCCACAAAAAAGAACATCTTGATGAAATAATTCATCTATTTGAAAAAGCTGGAAAAGCATTAGGATTAATCTAAAATTGTAAATCAAATTTCTTAAAGGCATACCTTGATTTGATATAGGTATGCTTTTTTTATGAAAGGAAGAATGATGCAAGAGGTAAATGTAAAGAGTGTTACAAATAAAAGTGAACTTAACCAGTTCGTAAAATTTCCCTGGAAAATTTACAAAGGAGATCAGCACTGGATCCCACCGCTTTTAATGGAACAGAAAACTCTTCTTAACAAACAAAAAAATCCTTTCTTTAAGGATGCACAGGCTGAATATTTTATCGCATATAGAAACGGTGAAGCTGTAGGACGAATTGCCGCAATTAAAAATGATATTCATCTTAAATATCACAATGATTCTTCAGGGCAGTTTGGATTCTTCGAATGCATTAACGATCAGGAAGTTGCAAACGCTTTATTAGATAAAGCAAAATCCTGGCTAAAGGAAAAAGGCCTGAAGTATATGAGGGGACCGGCTAATCCTTCAAGCAACGACATTTATGCAATGTTAGTGGAAGGATTTGACGATTCACCAAGATTACTGATGCCTTATAATCCTGAATACTACATTAAGCTTTGCGAAAATTACGGGATGAAAAAAGCAAAGGATATGTTTGCCTGGAAAATAGTTAATGAAAAAATTATGGCTTCAGAAAAATTAAAACGCGGGCAGGAACTCGTTAGGAAAAGATACGATTTGAAAATCTCGCAGCTTGACATGAAGAATTTTCAGAAAGATCTTGAGAAATTCAAATATGTTTATAATAAAGCCTGGGCGCCTAACTGGGGTTTTGTGCCTATGACTGAAGAACAAATTGATGTAATGGCTAAAGATATGAAACCTCTCGCAGAACCTTCTTTAGTACTTTTTGGTGAAATCGACGGTAAGCTTATCGGGGCTGCACTCGTGATGCTCGATTATAATTTTATCTTTAAGAAAATGAACGGAAGACTTTTCCCTTTTAACTTTATAAAATTATTTACACAAAAGAAGAAAATAAAATGGGCACGAATCCTTACACTTGGTATTATCCCGGAATTTCAGAAAAAAGGTCTGGACACAATATTTTATTGGGAAATTGTCAACCGGGCAGCTAAGATTGGAATTCGATTAGGTGAAGCCAGCTGGGTTCTGGAAGATAATGAAATGATGAACCGTGGACTTGAATTAATGAATGCTGAAAGATATAAACGATATAGGATTTGGGAAGTGGAAGTTTAATCCTTCATCTAAATATGTCAATTATAGATTGAACATTATTTTTTATGTTCAAAATCTAAAGCTTAAGGCATCACCGAATCATACTTAGCTGAATGAGGTGGATCAATTTTCTTCAGTTTGGAAAATAGTTCCGGATCTGGATAATCCCGAAGATGATCAATTATCTCACCACTTTTCGCATCAAAAAAGGTTCTGATAAAAACACTGTTGATGTTTCCTATTTTTTCATACATGGTCCATAAAACATTCACAAGACTTAAAACCTTCTCCTGTCCAAGCTGTTTGTTCTGAGCGAATATATCAATACCATAGTGATAATCGAAAATCGAATTTCTAAATGATGAATACGTTGTGGAGAGTATTTCATTCACTAAACCCCACCTGCTATAAGCAGAACTGCTCGAAAGCCATCCCAGATTAGCACTACTTGTTGCGCCCAAATTTACAATATCCTGAGCACGTTTAAAGTAAGGAGTCCCACCAAGTGGTTCAAAAGTATCGACATCCATACCAATTATTATCATTGCATAATAATCAAGAAAGCTAGTCAATGGATCGAATGTGGTTTGATTTGCGTATAGCGCCTGCCCCTTCTGATATTTGAACTGCCATTGCCCGTCATTAACAGTTAGAATGGACGAATTATTTGTTGACTGATAAATTGGTCTTTGGCTTACAACTACTATCTGGGCAGAATAATCGATGTCACTACTTGCACCGGTAAAAAAAATACTCAACGAGCAATCAATTTTTTGGCCCCAGTCTTCATTTGTATACCTTGTCGTGTTCATATAACTTTCAATAACACTTGCAAAATCTAATAAGAGCTCACGGTTATTAACCGGCAAACTCTCAAAGTTAACATCGACCCTGCAATTTAATTCCTGTGAAAGAATTGTTATGTTAAATAACAAAAAGATAATTAAAGTATATTTCATTAGCTTTCTTTTGAAAATTTGTTGTTTTAATATATGAATTTAGATAAACTCACTCAACAAACTTTAAATTCTTTTCTATGAGAATAATTTTTACACTAAGTCTTTTATTCATTTTTAGCTTATTAAGCTATTCGCAGTATAATCCCGGCGCCAGGCAAATCTCTTTGGCTAACTCAGATGTAGCATTAGCAAATGATGTATTTTCACTTTTCAGTAACCCGTCCGGGCTTGCCCAATTAAACTGGAGAGAAGTTGGGGTTTATTATTCTCCTGCTCCCTTCGGATTAACAGAATTATCCAATGGATATGTTGCATATCACGAACCATTAAGTTTTGGGTCAGTTGCTGTTGGTGGTATGACTTACGGATTCGATCTGTACCGTGAATCTAAAGTGCTTCTTGGGTATTCCTATAATTATAATAACATTTTTTTCACTGGTGTAGCTGTAAATTATCATAATTTTTCCATTAAAAATTATGGCAGCACGGGTGTGTTTTACATTAATCTCGGCGGTCTGGTTTATATTCTTGATGAACTTCGTTGGGGTTTTCTAATAGCTAACATCAACAAAGCCACAGTGGCAGATATTGATGACCAAATTCCAATGGTGCTTTCAACAGGTTTCAGCTTTAATATACTAGAGAATTTTTCTTTAAACTTTTCTTTGGAAAAAGATATAAGATATAATCCATCTGTTCAGTTTGGAATTGATTATGATATAATCGAATATCTTTCATTAAGAATTGGTGCTTCCAATGAACCTTCCAGGTTTACTGCAGGATTAGGGATCAACTATTCAATCTTTAGTCTTGATTATGCTTTTTTCACTCACCCTGATTTGGGTCTTACGCATCAGGTGGGAATAATTTTAAGCTTTGGCAAGGAAGGGAATCGATCAGTAGCTATAAGAAAACATCTTCAGTCAGGTAATTAAACAACCGTAAGCATTTTGAAACTGGCTAATTACATATCATTTACTCTTCTTTTATTAATTACATTATTCTATTCAAACATTTTTGCTCAAACGGACTCATCTTATCTGAAGACTGAGGAAATTCTAGAAGATATTTTGCAGGAGCCGGTTGGTGAGTTCGATGACTCCGATTTATATGATCAGCTTGAACAGTTATTACTTAACCCTATTGACCTGAATAAAGCAACTATTGATGATCTGACCCAGATACCTGATCTTGACATTTCAACTTCAGTATTAATTTTAGAACATCGTAAACGCTACGGTAATTTTTTTTCACTTGGTGAACTTAATGCCGTCGAGAATCTTGATAAAAATCTCATCAAAAAGATTACCCCCTTCCTATATGTTGAAAAGAAACAGACAGAGATAGTACAAGAACCAGATAATTTTCAAATGGTTATTTCAAGGTCAGACGTTTTACTTAGAAGCAGATTCACAAACGCGTTACAAAACAACAAAGGATTTTTAGAAAACAAATTTGTTGGAACAAAACCACGTATTTATAACAGACTATTGGTAAAGTACAGCAATCAGCTACAGGCCGGATATCTTGCTGAAAAAGATCCTGGCGAAAGTGCAATTAATGAATTCTCAACTTTTCATCTTGCATTTAATGAAATAGGTTTTGTTCATAAAGCTGTAATAATGGATTACTTACTTGAGTTCGGTCAGGGGCTAACTCTTTGGAGTCCTTACGCATATTCAAAAGGTGCAGATGCTGTTTACCCGGTTAAAAGAAAAGATAGAATAATAAGACCATATACCAGCTCAACTGAAAATAATTTTTTTAGAGGTGCTGCAGCATCACTTAAGTTTGGCGATTTTTTTGTATCGGGTTTTTACTCAAATAATTATTTTGATGCGAATATCGATACTGTTACCGGCCTGATTACTTCAACTCCTTTGGATGGTCTGCATAGAAATCCTAATGAAATACGAAAAAGAAAAAGTGCAAGTGAAAAGATGATCGGTGGAAGAATTGACTATCGCCTTGAAAATTATTTAAATTTGGGATTATTGCACTATCAATCAAGACTAAGCAACTCTTTCCAACCATCCGATGTTTTCGACATGTCCGGTAATGAATTTAACTTCAGCGCATTTTCGTATAATCTTTCCCTGGACAGGTTTACGTTTTCCGGGGAGTTTTCCTACAATGGAATTTCTGTTGCTTCCTTAAATATTTTTCAAATTTTAATAAGCAAAGGATTTACATTTATCACTTCAGTTAGAAGCTATCCAAGAAACTTTTACAGTCTTCACGGCTATGCATTTGGTGAAAGAAGTGGAGCAACCAGCAATGAGGTCGGAATTTACACCGGTTTTAAATGGAGAACTCCAATAGGAATATTAAACTTTTATTATGATCAATTCAAATTCCCCTTTGCAACATTTTCGAATCCAACACCCTCGAACGGGGATGAATATCTGGTAGATTTCCTGACAAAGCCGATAAGAAGATTTGAGTTGAGAACCAGATACAAATACGAAAATAAAGATGTAACCGAATTAATTGATAATACAAAACAGGTAGTAAAAAGATTAAGGCAGGTTATCAGGGGTGAAATAATTTATTCCATTTCTAACAGAATAAGAGTGAAAGGCAGATTTGAGTATAACTCGTTCAGAATTTCTCAATCCGGTGAAAAAGAAAATGGTTACCTGATTTTCCAGGATGTAAGGTATTCACCAACGGATAATTTTAATTTATACGGAAGAATAATTTTCTTTAAAACAGATTCATTTAATTCTGCAATTTATGAGTATGAAAATAATTTGACCGGAGTATTAACAAACATTGCACTTTTTGGACAGGGCATCAGATGGTACTTACTTGTTAGATACAGACCTGTAAGAGTATTTACACTATCAGCTAAATACACTGAGACCTATAAGCCTTCTGAAATTTTTCTAGGTTCAGGAGATAATATCATATCAGGTAATACAGACAATACTATAGCTTTACAATTGGACTTAAACCTTTAAAGGCAATATTTATTACAGTACAGAAGGAAATTTTTCTATTTGTCTAAAGATATTAGTGCTAATTTCTTATATTTTAATATATTTACACAAGTAAATTAATTTAAGATTTAGCATAAATTTTGCAAGTTCAAATTTATTTTACCATTGAGTTT
>JBATIA010000109.1:0-1749 GCA_049667415.1 Ignavibacteriaceae bacterium | reverse complement strand
GTGTATATTGAACGTCAGCAATCAAATCCTCAATATCTTCAATACCAACAGAAAATCTAACTAGTGCATCTGTAAATCCATATTTTTCTCTTTCTTCTTTTGGTACCGAAGCGTGAGTCATTGAGGAAGGATGACAAATTAGACTTTCAACTCCACCAAGACTTTCAGCCAGAGTAAATATTTTTACTCCATTCAAAACTTTTTTTGCTTTTTCAAACGTACCAAAATCAGCAGAAACCATACCGCCAAAACCACGCATTTGTTTTTTAGCGAGCTCGTGCTGCGGATGATCTTTCAATCCCGGATAAATAACTTTCTGCGCTGAACCCGACTTTGATAGAAATTCTGCAAATGCTCTTGCATTTTCTTCATGCTGTTTCATCCTTACTGCAAGAGTTTTTGTAGAGCGAAGTATTAGCCAGCAGTCGAAAGGTGAAGGAACTCCACCTGCTGCATTTTGAATGTATCGCAATCGCTCGTGATATTTTTCATTGCCAGTTATAAGCATCCCACCAATTACATCACTATGCCCGTTTAAATATTTTGTTGTTGAGTGAAGAGCGATATCAATTCCCCACTCCAGCGGATTCTGAAAATACGGGCTCATAAAAGTATTGTCGCAAACAGAAATGAGATTGTTCTTCTTTGCTAAATCTGCCACAGCTTTCAGATCTGTAAGAATTAGCATTGGATTAGTTGGAGTTTCAATGAAGATCATTTTTGTGTTTTCTCTGATTGCCTTTTCGATGTTTGCTGTATTACTGGTATCCACCCAGGAGTACTCAAGTCCGTAACTTGTAAGGTTTTGCTCATATAACCTGTATGTTCCACCATACACATTGCTGGATATAATTATGTGGTCGCCGGCTTTTACTAAACTCATCAGTGCGTGTGTTGCAGCAAGTCCGGATGCGAAAGCAATTCCATATTTTCCTTTTTCGAGAACTGCAATGTTTTTTTCAAGTGCTTGCCGGGTAAGATTGTGCGTTCTGCCGTATTCAAAGCCGGTACTTTTACCCAGCTCGTGCTGTGCATAAGTTGAGGTTAAATATAACGGTGTAATTACTGCCCCGGTTGTTGGGTCAGGAATTTGTCCTGCGTGAATTGCATCTGTTGAGAAACCCATTGTTTAATCTTTCAGTTTATGACATAATATTATTTAATTAGAATAATGAATATCGAACAAGGAATAATGAAGTTCGAAGTAAGTAATAACATTTATTTTGATTTCGGATTATTTCTCTTAGCTGTCTCAATGCTTTTTACAAAAATCGAAATCAATTCATTACATTCGATTATTCCTTTTTCAACTAAATCAATCTTTTTTGTCAACGAAACTCTTTTGATAATTTTTAATGCGACCAGCGTTTCTCTCAATTCTTTTAGAAGAATTTTTAATTTATGGACAAAGTCGTTTCTTGATTCAGCACTTTGTGCTTCTCCATAATGTAATGCTGGAGAAGTACCGGACCTTACCAACTGTCCACTAATATGATTTCCTGCTCTTGTATTATTCAAGCTTTCTGAAATTTCAATTATCAGAACAGCAAAATCAATCAGTCGTTCTTCGAGATCAAATTTCTTACTTTTGTTTTCATTCATCATTCTTCATTCCTTGTTCATTATTCAATATTCAACAGATTGCTTCGCTTCGCTCGCAATGACAGAACTATTCACTATCTAAATTAATTAAATCGTAGCGTGTAATTAAATCAGTAACCAAACCAAAATCACTAACAAGTACAGCAG
>JBATIA010000108.1:0-2012 GCA_049667415.1 Ignavibacteriaceae bacterium | reverse complement strand
TACTTTTAGTCTAACAATGAAACCCAACATCATTAAAAGTGTCAATCCGCCAGAAGAAATTAATAAGATATTATCAAACATAAGGCCTGTCAGCATCCCGATTCCTCCTAAAAGCTCCAACGCTCCTGTTAATTTTGTAAATTTTTCTAATCCAAAACGTTTAAATTCATTTTGCATTTTGGGCGAAAGCAACAGGAGACTTCCATAAATAATAAACGAAATACCGGAAACTAAAACCAGCAGTAAAAACAGTATATTCATAAAATATGTCTGGGCAAAACTATTGTTCCCAGCCCATCATCACCGCCAACTTCACATCCTCTTCCATTAACAAACTCATAGACAGTAATTGCTGCAACGGAAGCGTCGAGCATATCTTTTACTCCGCTTAAAAAATTATTCAGGCATAATTCATACTTCAGCTTTTCCTTTTCAAGCATTTTGTAGGATGCAGATGGAAATACCTCGTAAACAAAAGGAAAATCCTTCAATGAATCGAAAATGTAAAATCCAAGCCTCATCCATTCGGGAGATTCTGCGTAAGTTCTTGTCCATTGCGGATTGGCAATGTTGTAAGATTTAATTATCACTTCGCACTCTCTTCCAAGTTTTTCATCATCTTTTTCCATCCACGAGTTTGTCTTTTTATCGAAGCCTCTTTTGCGAAGTTTTTTAATCGGCATGCGTGGAGCATCAATACCAATTGCAATTTGTTCCAGATTATTATTAGTTAGTTCAAGAAATAAATTATTAAATGACTGCGGAATATTTTCTTTCATCCATCCGCTAGCAACATACTTTTTGTTTTCATCAATGATGTAATAACAACAGCCTCTTTGTATTTGAACATCAATTCCGGCAAAGTATTTTTTCATTTCTTTTCATATTCATCAATTTTTGAGCGAATTATTTCGGCGCTCTTTTTAAGAAGATTTCTTTCGCTAACGCTAAGTTTAATTGGCAGAACTCCAAGATCGCCGCTTCCGCCAATGAGATGAGGAAGCGAAAGAGTAACATTTTTAATTCCTTCAACATCATCTTTAAGTGCGCTAATTGTCAGAACTGCACGATTATCCCGGTTTATAACTTCAACAAGTTTTGCAATAGCACCCGCAACACCATAATAAGTAGAACCCTTTCCTTCAATTATCTTATAAGCGGCGTTTCGGACTCCATCATCAATTTTATTTTTTATCTCTTCATTAAAATCAATATTTCTGTGTGCTGTAAAATCCTCTACGGAAACACCACCAACATCTATGTTTGACCAGGCCAATACTTCGGAGTCGCCGTGCTCACCTAATACATATGCATGAACATGCTGTGGATCAACTCCAATATGAGCGCCAAGCAGTGATCTGAATCGCGCAGTGTCAAGAGTTGTTCCGCTGCCGATTATTCTGGTAGAAGGTATTCCGAACTCCTTTGCAATGTCAACACAAATGTGAGTGATTATATCGACAGGATTTGTGGCAACAAGAAAAATTACATTTTGATTTACTTCTGCTGTATGAGAAATAATATCTCTCATTATTGAAGCATTCTTTTCCATCAGCATTAATCTTGTTTCGCCGGGTTTCTGGTTTGCACCAGCGGCAATAACAACAACTTTTGCATCTTTAAGATCTTCATAGCTTCCTGCATAGATATCAGTTGCTGCGACAAAAGGAACTGCGTGTGTTATGTCCTGAGCTTCTGCAATTGCACGCTTTTGGTTTGCATCAATTAATACGATATCACTGGCAGCTTTGCGCATCATTATTGCATAAGCGGATGTTGCACCAACCATTCCGCTTCCGATTATTCCAACTTTCATACTTTCTCAAACGACTTATTTTTGACTTCTGCTATATTTAACATTTCTTCGCACTTATCCCACAATCGCTTTTCATCATTCAGATTATTGAACTTGCATTTCTCTTCTTTTCTTTGATTGAAGAATCCGCCGTTGCTTCCGGTGATCTTATCTATTGATGCAAGCCATACAATTGTATCAGCACCCTGTTCAATTG
>JBATIA010000107.1:0-3741 GCA_049667415.1 Ignavibacteriaceae bacterium | reverse complement strand
GGATTGTTCCTTTCATTGGATTCGATATTATATCTTTATCTTTTAATTCAAAGAACAGTTCAGGCGAAAGTGAAATAATAAATTCTTCACCATTATTAATAAAAGCTGAATATTTTGCCGACTGATTGAAAAGCAGTTTTTGAAAGAAGGAAGATTTAGAACCTGAAAAATTAAATTTCCCTTTTACAGTGTAATTAACCTGGTAAGTATCTCCGGCTTTTTGGTAATGTTTTATTTTCTTCAAGTCATCTAAATATTGTGCGTTTGATCTACTCAGTCTAAAATCTGAAATTGAATACCATTCTCCGGAAGATTCAGAAAACAAAATCTTCGATGATTTGATTTTCTTGATTTTATTCTTATCAAAAAAAAAGAATTGAATAAGTTTATTATCCGGATTAGAGTGAAGATTTTTAAGTTTTTCCTCAAACAAAAAACCTGCTTCATAATTAATTAAGGAATACCCTGGGTAGTTTTTATCTATTAACTTTTGTATAAACTTAAACGCATATTTCAGATCTTCCTTTTTATAAACAGAGATTATTTCAACTGGTTTGATAAAGAGGTAAGAAACTGCTTTCTTGTAGTAAACCGGTGTATAGAATAATGCTGAATAAATGTTCTCTTCAACTTGTTTTATTATATCGTCGAATTTCATATAATTGCGTCAACTCAAAATAATTAAATACACTTCTTAATATATCTAGGATACGTTAATGCAAAAACCCCGTCTTTCCTTCTGGCAGATCTGGAATATGAGCTTTGGCTTTTTGGGAATTCAATTTGGTTTCGCCCTTCAAAATGCAAATGTAAGCAGAATCTTTGAAACTTTGGGCGCAAGTATTGATAACATTCCAATCCTTTGGATTGCTGCTCCGGTAACAGGCTTAATTGTTCAACCAATAATCGGGCATATGAGCGATAAAACCTGGAACAGACTCGGAAGAAGACGACCTTACTTTTTAGTAGGAGCTATATTGGCTTCACTTGCAATAGTAGTAATGCCAAATTCACCAGTTTTATGGATAGCTGCTGGAATGTTATGGATTATGGACGCATCAATAAATATTTCTATGGAACCATTTAGGGCATTTGTTGGCGATATGCTCCCATCCGAACAACGAACAGCAGGTTTTGCAATGCAAAGTTTTTTTATCGGCATCGGTGCCGTTATTGCATCTGCCCTGCCATATATGATGACAAACTGGTTTGGAATTTCCAACGTCGCACCCGAAGGTGAAATCCCTGATTCTGTGAAATTCTCATTCTACATTGGCGCACTCGTATTTTTTCTTGCTGTTACGTGGACCGTTTTCAGTACAAAAGAATATTCGCCTGAAGAACTAAAAAAGTTTAGTGAATCAGAAGATGAACAGAAAGCTAAAAACAAAAGAGAAAAACGAGAACAGGTTCAAGCAAAAAGATTTTATAAAGATGGTTCTATCTGGCTGTTATTAGGAATATTAATCACTATTATTATCACAATTAGTATTAAAGAAATTGATTACGGTTTATATGTTCTATTTGTTGGTGGAGCTGCTTATGGAATCCTGCAGATTATAGCTGGACTTCTAACCAAAAACAATAAAACTGAAAACGGATTTGTTGTAGTGCTGAATGATCTCTATAACATGCCTAAATCTATGAAACAGTTAGCAGTAGTACAATTCTTTTCATGGTTTGCACTTTTTGCTATGTGGATCTATACCACTCCTTCGGTAACTCATCACATCTATGGTGCTAAAGAAACAACTTCTGCTTTATATAATGAAGGTGCTGACTGGGTAGGAGTTTTAATGGCAGTTTATAATGGCTTTGCTGCGATAATGGCTTTCGTTCTTGTTTGGCTTGCAAAGATTACAAGCAGAAAAATTGTCCACTTAATAAGTCTGGTTGCCGGAGGTTTAGGCTTAGCTTCGTTCTACTTAATTAAAGATCCCAATTTACTTCTCGTTTCAGAACTTGGTATTGGATTAGCCTGGGCATCAATTTTAGCCATGCCTTATGCAATTCTAGCAGGTTCCCTGCCTCCAGAAAAGATGGGCGTCTACATGGGAATTTTTAATTTCTTTATTGTAATTCCCCAGATCACTGCAGCGAGTATTTTGGGATTTTTTGTGAGGGACCTCTTTAGCGGTGAAGCAATTTATGCTTTAGTTTTGGGTGGTGCTTCAATGATTATGGCGGGCATTATGGTGATGTTCGTCGAAGATGTTGATGAAGTTCGGAATTAAATGATTATTCATAAAATGAATGAACTTTTTACTTCATTTTTTGTTTTAAGAAGGAAACGGAGAAAATAATGAAAGCTAAAATCTATATGACCAGTATTGCAATATTCTTATTATTGCTACTTGGCGGTTATAACATCCCGAATAGTGATATTGTTACCAATTCAACTAATACCAGTATTTTAAAAATAGAATCCAATGAAAAAGCAGGTCCAGAAGATTTGCCATTCTTACAGCAGAAAGAAGAAACAACCTGTCCCTATCTTGAAGGAAAGATCTTTGATTCAAACTCGTCATGTCCTTATTTGAGTGGAGAATCGAAATGTCCTTTCAGTGGAAAGGAAGCAAAGTCCGAATCTTGCCCATATTTAAATGACAAAGGAAATGAAAAGAAAATTTATAATGCTATAAAGAATACTTCTACCTGACTATCCACCAAGACTTAAAAATAAAATTGCCAATAGACCGCTGGTGAGAGCCAAAACTCCCCAGCGGTTTAATTTTTCTTTCCATATAATAAAAGCCAGCAGAGTTGTAAAAACGATTATCCCGACATTTATTAAAGGATAAACTAAAATTGCGGGAAGTAAAGAAAGAGCACCCAGGAGAAAAATAGTGCTAAATACATTTGGCACACCAAGAGCTAAGCCCCAGTAAACTGTGGATTTAATAATCCTGATCTTTTTTACGCCGATGTAAATAGAGGAGTAAACAAATGCCGAGGAAAAGATAAAGAAAATAAAAAATGGCTCCTCCTCTTCGGGTCTCCAACTCTTAAATACTTTCATTGAAAAATCATTTACTCCAATCCCAACAAGTACTGCAATAAGGAAAAGATATTTTAATAAACCATCACCTTCCTTGTAATCTCCCTTAACAGAAAAATAAAATAGTATGAATGTAATTATTGCAAGAGCAAATCCAACATGATGAAATTCATTTGGTAATTCATTGTAAACAATGATTGAAAAAATAATAGGAATTATAACAGATAACCTTGAGCTTGTTGTTGCAAGGCCAGTGCCCGCATAGCTTATTGCCTTTGCAAATGAAAAGAATGAAAGAACAAAGATTAATCCTAAACCAAGACTAAAGAATAAAGTTTCAAAAGAAAAAATTTTATCATCTTTGAAAAGTAAGATAGTTAAGCTTATTACTGTAGCCACAAGGTAATTCCCGGCAAGTAGTACTATTGGCTCCCCTTTTTTAGTATCGCTGTACTTTAAAAATAAGGCAATGCTTGTTGAGCAAAGAACCGTTAAAAGAAGAAAGTGCATTAGATAATGAAATATTTCAAATAATTTTTCAAAGACTAAAATAACAATCAGGTTTGTACTTAAAAAAGCCCCGAATCCGGCAACTGCCGGACGGGGCACTTCTGAATTCTGACTGATGACTACTTTAATAAAATCATCTTCTTAGTCTCTATAAATTCACATGCTTGGATTCTATAAAAGTATATCCCTGATGACATTTTACTTGCATCCCATAAAACATCATACGTTCCAGC
>JBATIA010000106.1:0-5775 GCA_049667415.1 Ignavibacteriaceae bacterium | reverse complement strand
GCATATCCGTTATCACTTCTTGCATTTTTCTTAAGATATTATCCAGATCGGATGGAAGTTTTTTTGATTGCCCGGATAACTTAGCTTCCTGGTTGAGTTGCTCAAGTGATTTTTGAATAAGCTGCTGCTGTTGTGCAAGTCTTTGCATATCAAGTTGCTGCTGAGGAGTCATTCCCCCTTGCTGCATCCGCTGCAACATCTGTGTAAGATTATTTAGATTCATCTGCTCACCCGACATTCGCTGGAGCTGCTGCATAAGCGACATCATTCCCCCTTGCCCACCGCCCTGCATCATTGCTTCCATAGAACTCTTCATCATCATTGCTGCCACATTCAGTGACTTCATTGATTCACCTTGCTGGTTAGAAGCAAGTGAACCATTTCTGTTCTTCATTGATTGTACAGACATTTCCATCTGCTTTTTAGCATCACCTAAAGATTTACCCATTTCGGGGCTAACAGCAAAGGTTTTTTGAGAGAGTTCCGACATCTGTTGCATAACATTACCCAGATTATTCGAAAGGTTTTTCTCCTTTTGTGCCAGTTCATCTAACATCGATGAGTTAGTGTTAAGTTTTTCCGATTCACTTTTCAAATCTTCCTGCTGCTTGGAAAGAGAAATAATATTATCAAGAATCTTCATCATATCGGTAAAAGTTTGCATCTGGTTCTCACGCTGCATAGAATCTTTTAACTGTTGCATCATTTGGTTCATTTTATTCATATTCGAAGAGAGTTGTTGTTGTTGCTGCTTTGCTGTTTTTATTTGATTCTGCTGAATATCTTTAGAAGCTTGCTGAGACAATTGCTGATTCTGTTGCTCTTGAAATTCTTCCATTAATTTTTGCATATCTTCCAGAGGCATATCGGGAACTTCGCTCATCTTTTGCTCAAGATTTTCCATCTCCTTGCTTAATTTGTCTAAATCTTTTGTTATCTCCTCCTGCTTTTTGCTAAGGTTATCCATTTCTTTTCGGTCCGAAGAACTGCTCTTATCAGTCTGCTCCTGAAGATTTTCCTGCTGTTCCGATAATTCTTCCGTGCGCTTAATCAGCTCATCCATTTTCTGTTCAATCTGAATTCGTTTTAAAAGGTTTAATGTCCTCTCAATACTTTTCTTAAATCGTTCCTCATCTAACTTTAAATTCTGTAGGGCATCCTGTGTCATATTCCTGTTCATTTCCTGCATCAAATTCTGAAGTCTTTCCATAGCCTGTTTCATTTCATCGCTGCTAAGTTCATCCATTAATTGCTGAAGCTCTAAGTACTTTTCCATAGTTTCTTTTGAGAGGAGATTATTCTCCTGTAAATTCTGTTTCATCTCACCAAGTTGGTCATTTACCTTATCAACTTTATCCTGAAGCTCCTGAAATTTTTCAAGTGCATTTTCAATTTTTTGCTTTTCTTCCCAGGTTAGTTTTGCATCATCCTTTTTTAACTCCTGGTCAATATCCTCAAGTGTTTTTTTAAGTTCTTCGGCTTCCTTTAAAGTTTGTTCGAGTTCGGCTTCACTCTGAGCATGCAACCGGTCTGCATTATATAAAATTTCATCTAAAGACGGAACACGTATCGTAAATGATTGAGTTCTTGCAGACTTTGGTCCACTCACAATATCATTATCAAAAATTTCCAGATAATACGTAACCACATCATCAACAGCAAGATTTAAAGGAGTGCAGTTCCAGATATAATTAATACCCAAATCTAGTTGAGATTTATTAATTTGTATTTCAATCGATCTAAAATCAACTTGCGGTGCTTCATATCTCGAAGCTGATAAACGATAATTCAAGAGTAATTTAGAGAAGCCGAAATCGTCAGATGCTTTTGCCAGCAGGGCAACCCTGTTATCATTTGCAAGTATTGTGTTCTGATCGGGAGAAACTAATTCTATCACCGGGAATGCATCATTAATAGCTTTCACCTCGTAAGTTATTGGGGAAAGGTTCTCATTTCCATTTTCATCAACAAGCCGGATTATATAGCTTTTATCTTTCATCACAGAGAAGTTACCTGATGCTGACGCTCCATCAACCTTTAAATTAATTGAAATAGAATCAGAGAACTCAAGTTCAGCTTCTTTAAGATTTTTTGTTGATGAAAGATTTAAGACAACTTTGCTGCCAACTAAAGATTGAACATTCCCGTTATCCTTTTGTACAGTCTTTGGTATGTTTGAATATGATGGCGGGATTATCTCCATCTCAAGAGTTTTAACAACTGGTCTGTCAATTACTTTTATTTCATACAAATCACTTGTTACACCCTCAGCTTCAGCATAGTATTTAAAAGAGCTATTAACCGAATTAATCTCAAGAATAAAAATTCCCAATGAATCGGGTAATAATTTTTGCTTGTTGAACTCAGCATCTTCTGCATTGCGCGAAGCAAATAATATTTCATTAAGCTTTGGACCCTTTACCTTTACAGAAATTTTTAATTCATCTCCTTTAGTTACTTCCTTATTACCGGGGTTAATTTCAAAAATATATTTTAGGGGTGGAGTAAACTCTTTATCGAAATTTACCAGGCGATAAGATGCCGCTCTCATTCCAGGTACAAAAATTAAAAGTACAAGACAAAGTATAATCGTCCCTGCAAAGTATGGAGTAATTTTTTTGACTCGGTCATAATTTATTAATAACTGAAAGTTTAAATTTTTTATGCGATTGTAAATATTTTTGAACGCAGCCTCGATCAGACCAGTTGAGTAGAGATTACTTTTGTTATCTTCTGAAACAAGCTGCATTGAATTAAGAAGATCATCCTTGACTTCGGGGAATTGCTTACCGGCTTTAATAGCAGCTTCAAAATAGGCTTCTTGTTTTATGGCTCCGAAATATTTTAGGATGGGTTTTATCAATAAAAAAATAACCAGGACTATAAAAACCAAAACTAAAAGCACAAACAAAATAGTTCTAAGTGTAGAACTAAAGTTAGCAATCAATTCAAGGAAAGAATAAAAAGTGAAATTAGTCAGAACAGCAATTACAAAAGCTTGTATTCCAAAAAGGAGAAATTGTAAATACTCTTTTCGTATAAAGCCTTCGAGCTTCTTTAAAACTTCGCTAAAATATTTAGATTCGTTGCCCATTTTTTATTGTGATAAAGCCCAAACAATAATGTTAGTTCCAAATTTCAATGCTTCTTCCCTTTTTTGAGGAGGATCGTTGTGAACATTTGCATCAGCCCAGCCATCGCTGGGATTTGATTCAAAAGTATAATACACAGCTAATCTGTTATTATTAAAAATTCCATATCCTCTTGGTACTTTTTTATCGTGCTCATGAGTTTTCGGTGGACCGTTCTCAAATTCGTAAAGTGAATGATAGAGTCCATAACTAAATGGAAGTTCAATAAAATCATTTTCAGGAAAAATTTTTTTCATCTCACGTCGAACGGCATTATCAAGACCGTAGTCATCATCAATATAAAGAAATCCGCCATTTTCCAGATAGGCTCTTAATCTATACACTTCATCTTTTGAAAACACAACATTTCCGTGACCAGTCATAAAAAGAAATGGATAAGAGAATATTTCATCTGAAGACAGATCGACAAATTGGTACTTTGCATCAACTTTAATGTTTGTGTTTAGCTGAATAAAGTTAAGCAAATTTACTTCAGAAGAAGGATCGTTGTACCAATCTCCGCCTCCCTGGTATTTCAATCTTGCTATCTGGAAATCGCCCTTAGATTGAGAATGTAGCATTCCACAAAGCAACAGAACTATTAAGATTTTTAAATAATTCATTTTAAGTTTTAATTTTGAGCTAAATATATTCCCACTTAGTTTTAATAGCAATCTATAAAACAACATCGCTCTAAAAAATGTAATAATTACTCTAAGATTTGTAGAAAGGGTATAATCTAATGGCTAATAAATACTGGCTGTTCAAATCTGAACCTTCAGAATTTTCCTGGGCTGATCTAAAGAATTCTAAGAACCAAGCAACCTGTTGGGACGGTGTTAGAAATTACCAAGCAAGAAATTTTCTTCGGAACGAATTAAAAAGGGGTGATGGAGTTCTGTTCTATCATAGTGGTACCGATCCATTAGCAGTGGTTGGTTATTGCGAGGTTATAAAAGAAGGATATCCTGACCATACACAGTTTGATAAAAGCAGTGATAACTATGATCCAAAAGCAAAAAATGATTCTCCAACCTGGTTTATGGTTGATATCAAACTTGTGAAAGAATGTAAAACTCCAGTAACCTTAGACCAAATTCGAGCAAATCCAAAATTGAAAAATATGAAACTCATCCAACGCGGACAGCGGTTATCAATTCAGCCAGTTACACAAGCTGAGTGGGATGAAATTTTAAAAATGGAGGCCCCCTAAATCCCCCTAAGGGGGACTTTCCTTCTATTAATAATTATTATCCATTTGTAGCTTTCATAATAGCTGAGAAATTAATACTTAAAAAAATATAGTGGAGCTGATCCCGACCTTGTCGGGACGACCTGTTCGTTGTGAATCCCGACAAAGTCGGGACTCTCCCAGCCTGTCTGCGACCAAGCAGACTGAGCGACAGCCCCGGATTGATATCTTATTTAATTATCTTTTCCATCAGAGTATGTTCTATTTCCCCGAACAGTGTATATGATGGTTCAACAGCTTTATATCCGTTCTTCTTATAAAACTCAACTGCATCATTACGCGCATGAATAATTATTCGTTTTGCTCCTTTTGCAGTAACTATCTTTTCAAGTTCTTTCAGAACAATAGTCCCTATTCCTTTTCCTGACCACTCTTCTTCAACTGATATTGAACGAATTTGCGCTTCATTGTCTGTTATAAAATGCGCTCTTCCGACTCCAATTGGAATCCCGTCAACTTCACAAACCATAATTGGAAAGTCATCATTTTCAAGATCATCCTGTTCTGTTATTCTTGGCTGATTCCAGGGTGCACGTAAAATTCGCCAGCGGAGATCTCTGTATCTTTCAAATTCTTCGGGTGTTTTTGGAGGTCTTACAATCACTAATTATCCAGTAAGTTATTTTCATCATCCAGATCAGAACGATTGAGTATGTTCTGTGGTAATGATTTGCTTGTTTTTGCACCAAGTTTTCTGATCTTCTCAGCTTTATTCACCAGATTATCTCTTCCCTCGGATAGTTTTTTCATTGCATCTACATAGCTTCCTTTTGCCTGGTCTAATCTGTTACCAACTGAAATCAGATCTTCAGTAAACGCAACGAATTTATCATAAAGTGCACCTGATTGTTTTGCAATTTCAATTACATTTTTATTCTGATATTCCTGTTTCCAGATATTTGCAATTGTTCGAAGTGTTGCTAGTAACGTGGAAGGTGAAACTATAATTATATTTTTATCGTACGCATCCACATAGAGGTTTTCACCATACTGTATCGCAACTGAAAATGCTGGCTCAATTGGAATGAACATTAAAACAAAATCCAGTGAGTCGTGATCGAATATCGATTGGTAGTTCTTCTCGCTAAGTTCTTTGATATGCTTTTTTACAGAATCAATGAAAGCTTTGATGTGAATGCTTCGTTGTTCATCATCATCAGCAGAAACCAATCTTTCATAGCTTACCAGTGAAACTTTTGAATCAATGATTATTTTTTTCTCTTCAGGAAGATTAACAATTACATCAGGTCGTTTTCTTCCTTCCTCCGTTGTGAAGGATTCCTGAATTGAATACTCCTCCCCTTTTCTTAAACCGGATCTCTCAAGAATTCTTTCAAGCTGAATTTCGCCCCAATCACCCTGAGTTTTTGTATCTCCCTTTAAGGCTTTAAC
>JBATIA010000105.1:0-3427 GCA_049667415.1 Ignavibacteriaceae bacterium | reverse complement strand
CCTGTGTATTTTGATAGGCAGAGACTGATGGTGCCAGTTTTTTCTCTTCAACAATTACTTTGTAAAGAGGTGACTTTTTACTTCCGGCAAAAAGTTCTCCAAACAATTGTAGTGCATAATCCTCTTTAGTAAACTGCTGAGGTGTGGGGAAAACAATGTTTAGCTCGGGAGATTTTGCAAAATTATCTTCGTGGTATGCCTTTCTGGTCTTATCAAGCACAACCGGCATTGGGTTCAGCGGTTTGACTTCTTCCCCCTTTTTAATTTCACCAAAATATTTTTCTACAAGATTTTTTATTTGCTCTTTGTCAAAATCTCCGGCAATAACCAGTGTAGCATTATTTGGACCATACCATTTTTTGAAGAATTCGTGAACATCTGCCAGGGTTGCATTTCTAAGATCCTCCAACTCTCCTATTGTCTCCCAATTGTAAGGATGATTCTCGGGATATAATAATTTATGAAGCACATAGTTTGTATGCCCATACGGTTCATTATCATAACGCTGTCGCTTCTCATTCTGAACAACTGACTGTTGGTTCATGAACGCTTCCTGGGTTACTGTGCTTAATAGAAACCCCATTCGATCAGATTCCATCCACAGCACCATTTCAAGAGAGTTGTTCGGGACTACCTGGAAATAAACCGTTCCATCATTCCAGGTTCCTCCGTTTAATGTTCCACCAGCATTCTGAATTTTTTTAAAGAATTGATCCTGCGGAACGTGCTGGGATGCCTGGAACATTATATGTTCAAAAAGGTGAGCAAATCCAGTTCTCCCTTTAACTTCCCTGTTAGACCCAACGTGGTAAAGAACAGCCACTGCCACTATCGGATCAGATTTATCTTCGTGCAAAATAACCTGAAGTCCATTGTCCAGAGTATACTTTTCATTTTCAACTTTTAATTCGGAAGTGGCTGGACCACACCCTGCAATGAATAGTAAAGAAGTTAATGTAAGTAACAGAAAATTTTGTAAGTTTTTCATCTTTCCTCCGTAAAAAATTGTACACAAATTATTCAACAAACGAAAAAATTCAATAAATCATTTAATATCCAATTGATACTGGACAAGCGGCTAAGTAATTATTTTTATGGCGGGTGTTTGAAGTAAAATAAGGTGAAACCTTAGCCAATTAATCACTTTCTAACCAAATAAGCCGGTAAATGTTTTCGCTCTTGGTTTTCTGTGGTTTTGATTATCTTTATTTCTGGCAATCAGAAAAGCAATCACAAAAAGAACTGCTGCAATTAGTGCCAGTGACAGCCCGCTGTAAATCGCATCGAGATTCCCGATAACAAATCTGATAACTTGAATAAGGACAAAAATCCCTATTACTTCCAAAGCAAACCAGAGCGAGCTAATTAACGTTTTTCGACTGATGTTCATTTAACTTATTGTATTTAATTATTCGCTGCAAAATAGCTAATAAAAACGAGGAATGCTTCCACCTATTCATTAAATAATTATTTAATTTTTTCCTTAATAACTCACCTGTTTCTCTTCCAGCGTTTAACGAAAACACACCGTTTATACTTATAGTCTGCCGCTCCCGCAAATTTTTATACCAAATCAGCTATTTATGAGTCTATATTACAAACAGATAAATAATAATTAATTAAGGAGAATGAAATGAAATTTTTAGTAACAACTCTGCTTTTAACTTCAATGCTAATTGGAACTTCGCTCGCCTCGGGAAATCCTAAAGCAAAAACGGAAATCAAACAAAATACAATTTCAAGTCTTATTATAGGATTGAATTCTGAAAATCTTGGACTAAAGAGCAGTTGTGCTTACATGCTTGGTGAATTGCAAATATCTACTGCTGTAATTCCTCTCATGAAGATCTTAAGAGAAAATGAAAATGATGATTTAAGAATTATTGCGGCTCTTGCACTATATAAAATTGGTTCCCCAATTGCTATACATGCAGTAAAACAATCCATTAGGTTCGATGATAGCGAAAGAGTAAGCAAACATTGTGCAAGTTTTTATAACGAATACCTAAAAAATAAAATTATTGATGAAGAAAAGAATGATTATGTTGTGAAAACAGCCAGAAAATAAAAATATTTTCTTCATCTCTTCTCCACAGTCCGGGATATCTATCCCGGCTTTTTATTTTAAATAAAAAATTTTAAAGATTTAATTTGATTAAGTGGATATTTATTTTCACTTTTGCATGGGAACTTTAATTAACTAATATCGCAAACCAAAGTAACCTGACTCACCGTTTTTGCAATTGATGAATAAGAAAAGAAAAAGAAATTCTGCAGGAAAAAAATCTAACCAGCTAAGTTTTGATTTCAATATTAACATCCCTATTGAAATTCACACACCGAAATCTGACATATCCAGCTTAAGGAAAGAATTAGCGTGGGAACGTAGACCAATCATTGAAATAGTTAAGAGCTAAATATCCTCAAAAAAAAATAGTCCGCCAGAGTTAATGTCATCCACTATCAAATTTTTTAAAGTAAATCTTATATCCTTTTTTGTTGATAGAACTATGGCGGTTTCCGAACTATAATATAGTTACGTTAGTATAGGAAAGTTGCGATTTCTGCTAATATTAGAACAATTTTTGGGTTTTTCTTTATCACTCTATTACTTGATTTGTACTTTACAAGCAAACACAGGATATTTGCTATAAAAAGAATAATATTAACAGATCTATTTGATCAATTAAAATATATTATAAACCATGAGTTCTAAAGAGCTTGAAAACTATTTATTGAACTTTACACTTGATGATTTAAATCCTAAATCAGGAAAGATAAAAACTGCAATAGATTATTTTGAATTTAATGGTGCGCAGATTCCAAGATTCATAAATGAATTCTGGACTTCAAAGCAGAGACAAAATAATCCAATTCACGAAGTTTCATACAGAGCTTGCTTCAAAGCAGAGCTGCCGCGTTTCTTCATAAAATTATTAACAAAAGAAAATGATGTTATTTACGATCCTTTTGCAGGAAGAGGCACAACAGTTATCGAAGCAGCTTTGCTCAACAGGAACATAATAGCTAACGATATCAATCCATTAAGTACTATTCTATCAAAACCCAGATTATTCATCCCTTCATATGAAGATATGGAGAAAAGAGTGAATGAAATAAAACTCAAGAGCAAAGCAAAGGCAGATATTGACTTATCGATGTTTTACCATCCTGATACTGAATCAGAAATTGTTTCACTAAGAAATTATCTTATTCAAAAGCAGAGGAACAAAGAAGAAGATTACACAGATAGCTGGATACGAATGGTAGCGACAAACAGGTTAACAGGGCACTCGACATATTTCTTCTCAGTCTATACCTTACCTCCTAACCAGGCCGTCACACAGGAAAGACAAAAAAGGATAAACGAGCAACGAAAGCAAATTCCTCCTTATAAAAATGTTAAAAATATAATTTTGAAGAAGTC
>JBATIA010000104.1:0-1824 GCA_049667415.1 Ignavibacteriaceae bacterium | reverse complement strand
CTCTAAGTGATGGTTACACAAGGGAAGCTATCTCAAGTTTTGCGACTTCTTTAGAAAGGTTTTATGAATTCGTAATAAAGTTTATTTTAATTTCTGACGAAATCGACGAGGGATTGCTTTCAAAATACTGGAAAGAGATTTCAAAGCAATCTGAACGACAATTTTGCGGGTATATGTCTTTATTTGTCAATAAATTTAAAAAGCATCCTCCCACTTTAAAAAATAACTGGATTCAATTTAGAAATAGTGTACTTCACGGCGGGAAAATACCAACTGAACGAGAAACTTTAGAATATAGTCAATTGGTTAGCGATCAAATATTTGATGTTCTCTTTATTGTAAAAGAGTATTGTAAAGAAGATGTCAATGTACTTTTTCATAAAGTCTATAAGTATAATGCGAACATAATTAAAAAGGAAAATCCTCAAATAAAAAATCCTTCAAGTGGGTCCTATCCGACATTAATTCAGATAAGAATGATAAATAATTCTAACTTTAAAAGATTAAATCTCATTAACGAGGTAGAAAAGTATAAGAATGTTAAACAACCGAGAAGAATTGCTTATATTAAATAAAATGGGTAAGGATATGTAAAGTACAGATTACATATTATTTATCACTTGTATCAATAAACTAACTTCACCAAATACAACGGTCCATCAGGTCCTAAAGGCAAATAGAACTCTTCCCATACCCTTCTCTTAGAAAGAGAAGGGATTATTGTTCGTGATGTCTTTCCAACAAATTTCTGACAAGATTTTTTATTTAAAGATTTACTTAAAAGAAGTCCCTCTCTTTTGAAGAGAGGGATTAGGGTGCGTTCTGCTAACTCTAAAAATTGTCAAATGCACTTTTAAATTATTTCACCAAATTCAACGGTCCATCCGGTCCTAAAGGCAAACCGAGAAGCATCCAGACAACCAGAATAATTATCCAGAAAACTGTGAAGATTACTGTATACGGTATCATTGTGGAAATGATTGTGCCTATGCCGTACTTTTCATCATACTTTTGTGCGAAGGCAACGATGAGTGCAAAGTAGCTCATCATAGGTGTAATAAGGTTTGTAACCGAATCCCCTATCCTGAAAGCTGCCTGCGTTAATGCAGGATGATAATCGAGAAGCATAAACATCGGCACAAAAACCGGAGCCATAATTGCCCACTTTGCAGATGCACTGCCCATAAACATATTTATAAACGCGGAGAGAATTACAAAAGCAACAATCAAAGTAATTCCGGTAAAGCCAATGCTCTTTAAAAACTCGGCACCGTCAATTGCGAGAATTAAACCAAGATTGCTGTAACGGAAGAAGTAAACAAACTGTGCCGCAAAGAATACAAGCACAATGTATGTTGCCATAGTTCCCATTGACTTGATGATATGTTTCATCATATCGGTATCGTTCCTTATGCTTTTGGTAACGATTCCATAAGCTAAACCGGGTACAAAGAAGAAAACTAAAATGCCTGTAATTATTCCATCGAAAAACGGTGAGTGAAGAATGGTTCCTGTTTCAGGATTTCTGAACAAGCCATTTTCAGGAATGATAGTAAACGCAAGAGCAACTGCAAAAATAAATAACCAGATACCTGCCCATTTAAGTCCCTTCTTTTCTATAGCAGTTATATCGTGAACGGGAAGTTTTTCTGCATCGCCTTCGTATTTTTTTAACCGGGGTTCTACAATCTTTTCAGTTACCAGCGTTCCAACAATCACAATCATAAATGCAGAGACAAACATAAAATAAAAATTAACCGCCGCGTTTATTTTCATAGTAGGATCAATAATGTGAGCGGCTGTTTCAGAAAGCCCGGCAAGTAT
>JBATIA010000103.1:0-8758 GCA_049667415.1 Ignavibacteriaceae bacterium | reverse complement strand
AATTAGATGATACAACAGGTGCTCTTATCAGAACAATTATATCTGGTGTCTCAGCCAGGTATATTTCTCCTTACGATTTATCAATTGTTCCGGTTGAACTAACAGCATTCACAGCAAATATTTCAGGGACCAATGTTGAATTAGAATGGACAACAGCAACGGAAGTAAACAACCAGGGATTTGAGATTCTTCGCTCCGCTCAGAATGACAATGATTGGCAGCAGATAGGATTTGTTCCCGGCTTTGGTACTACAACTGAACCAAAGAGCTACAGTTACACTGATCAATCAGTAAGTAACGGAAAGTATTATTACAAGCTAAAGCAAATTGATTTTGACGGAAGCTTTACATATTCAGAAGTAGTGGAAGCTGAAGTATCTCTACCAATGGTGTTTGCTCTTGAGCAGAACTACCCGAATCCTTTCAATCCATCAACATCAATTCTGTTCTCTTTACCGGTTGATGCACAAATGACTTTAAGCGTTTACAATTTAGTTGGAGAAAAAGTAGCTGAAGTTGCTAGAGGTAATTTTCCAGCCGGCTCACACAAGGTTTCGTTTAATGCAAATGCATTAACCAGCGGGATTTATTTTTATCAACTAGATGCAACCGGAAATGATGGTAAAACTTTCTCAAGTGTGAAGAAGATGACTTTGCTTAAGTAGGAATGACCAAAAAACTCTTGAAAAAGCCCCGTATAGCAGGGGCTTTTCTAATTTGTTTGATGTCAACGAACTTATAAAATATTTTTAATTAACCATTTGTGCAGCGGAAGCATATCTTTGAATATTTTGAAGATGAAGTTAACAGCTTTTCCACCATCTATCTTTTTAAAGTCCTTGCCTTCGTACCAGGCGTAAATTCCTTCGTATAACAAATAACCCGGGTAAAGAGTATTTGGATCGTAACCTTTTGGGATTTTTTTGTACTTTTTCCCGCCAATTGAGTAACCTTTCTTCTCCAGAGATCGTACAATTCTATGAAGTTCTTTAACAGATGACGGATCGGAAACTACATCGCGATATTTTTTTAGAAGGTGAGGTGGGAACATATAAATACCTAGACCCACACCAAAAAGTTTTGGTTCAAGATGAAAGTAAAATCCACTCGCTTCCATTTTTTTCACTTTGCCGTTCCAGAAATATAAACCGGCGTTTGTTTTATAAGGGGTTTTGTCTTTGCTGAAACGAACATCTCTATGCAAACGGAAGATTGATTTATCTATTTTTGGTATGGCAACAATATCAGGATCGAGATCTGTTAATCTATCCCCCATTTCAACAATGAACTGAATGCAGGGCTCCAGAAAATCAGAATTATAAAGATCACGGTTGGCTTCAAACCATTCTCGGTTGTTGTTCTTTGAAAGTTTTTTAAGATATGCCGTTGTTTTCTTGGGGAAATCTTTTAACGTTGTGTTCATCATTGTTCTTTCAAAATAAATATTAATATATCTTCATTGTTTAAGAAGTAACGCAGAAATATAAATATTCCGGACGAAACTTATTTCCACAAATTAAACAACCCCCTATAAATAATAGTAAGTTTTTAATTTGATAAAAATAACTCCTTTGTTATTTTAATTACCCGGATGATTGACTTTATAAAAAAGCGTCCGTTTAATTCAATTTACCGTCACATTGATAAAGGAATCAAAATGATTAAAAAAAGAAATCTACTCGGACAGGTTGGATTAGTGATTATAACATTTGGGATATATGCAATTTATTGGTTTTATAAGATTTCAGAAGAAATGAAATTTGTAGGGAAAGATGATCAGGCTTCACCAGGTCTCTGGACGGTATTGCTTTTCATTCCCATAGCAAATATCTGGTCGTACTATAAATTTTCTGAGCTTTATGAAAAGATTTCTACTGATCATTTTAACAAGTGGCTTTTATTTGTTCTGTGGTTGGTGTTTTCGCCGGCGGTATGGTTTATAGTTCAAACCGAAATGAATAAAAAAGCAGACCAGCAAGGTATGGCGAGTATCTAGTGGGATAAATATAATCTGATAAAAAATGCCTTCCGCAAGGGGGAAAGTTTTTTATTTTAAACAATAAAAGAGCAACATTCGGGCAAATAAAAACCGATGGTGTTCATATCTAAGTCCCCAAAAACCAAATAACCAATCTTATTTTTTTTATTATTTAGTCCCCTGTGAATTTACTGCGGACACATTTACCTTAAATAGACCATCTTTTTTGTTTGAATGAAACTTTGTCCCGAGCTTATCGAAGGATCTCCTGCTTCAAGCTGATAGAAATAGACCCCGGATACCAGACCCCTGGGAATGAATTCAACCTCGTAGATACCAGCTGATTTTTCTTCGTTAACAAGTTTTGCAATTTCATTCCCAAGCACATCATAAACTCTTAGGGTAGTTAGTAGAGACGCATTGCGATTTGTCTCTACCATTGGAATGGTAAATTTAATTTTAGTCGATGGATTGAATGGATTCGGATAATTCTGGTATAAAATAAATTCTTTGGTAGGAGTGGGCTCATTTTCTAAACCAAATTTTAGGATTACACCATCTTGTCCAACGGCGTAGCCGTAGCGAGCATCTACAAACTGAAGATCATAGATGACAGCGCTATCCGGTGTTTCAACTTCGCTCCAGGTTTCTCCTCTGTCTGATGTGAAAAGAAACTTATATCCGGAAGCTGACCAACCTTCGTTGTAAGTTCTAAAATCTATTGTGAACGAAAGACCATAGAAGAACAAATCTTCAAAATTCCAGTTCAAACCGGCGTCGGAGGTATTCAATTTTGAGATTCCATAGAATCCCTCCGGATCACCAGAAAGAGAAATGGCGTTAAGCGAATCCAAAATAAAAATATCAAAAATCTCATCAGGGCTAATCCCTTGTGCAGCCCAGTTTAAACCAAAATTTGTTGTGCGCCAAACAACCCCGGCAATATCAATACGTCCTCCGCAGGCAAAACCGAACTGACGGTTATAGAAATTGAATTCGTAAACAGGAAAACCAGATATCATATTTGAATCAACAATAGCCCTTGTCCAGCTAGTACCCCCGTCAGAGGTGTGAGCAATGTATGAGCCGCCGATGAAACCGTTGAGCGAATCGAAGAAAAATATTGTTCGCATAAGAGCACTGCTATCCTGAAAGTCTTCAGCAAACCAGTTAGATCCTCCATTTGTAGTTTTAAGAATAACAGTTTTAAACGGAAAAGTATCCATTATGGTTGTTGCCCAACCAATTTCGATATTAATAAAAAAAATATCGGTTATAAAAGTTTGAATAGTGCTGTTTTGTACCTCCCAATTATTCCCACCGTCGGTGGTACGTATAATTGTACCGTTTTCGCCTGCTGCCCAACCGGTTAAGCTGTTGACAAATGTTAAGCGTCTGAGAGTAGAATTAACAGGAGACTGAATCTTTTTCCAGGGATTTGTTTGGGATAAAGTGGTTAGAGTTAACCCATATATGAAACAAATATAAAATAGTGCTTTGAAAACCTTAATCATATTTCAGCAAAAATTCCGGTTAATATCAATGGTTTAAAACTTAACCAGAAAAATTGAAATATGATATATTATTTTTTTGCTGTGCTTTAAGAATAAATATTTACTTCGCAGCAACTTTAATTTGGTTGTTAGAATCCTCCTTCATATAAGCGGCATAAAATTTTTCACAAAGCCGGCTAACTCTGTTACTTTCGTCAAACTTAATTGCCTGTTTTATAGCGTAGATACCCCGCGAATCACCAATCTTATATAGCGAAAGCGCCGCAAGAATTCTTAGTTCCTCTGATGGATGATGGTGAAGAATATCAAGAAGTGCTATAACACTCCTGTCACAACAAAGCTCGCCGAGCATGAAAGCGCAACCAGCTTGTAACCCGCGATTATCACTACTCAATCCATCAAGCAATGTTTTTATACAAGCCTCTTTAGCTGAGATGTTTTGGTCTGCAATTTCCTGTGGAAGAGTTTGAAAAGATAGAAGTAGAAATAAGGAAACCGCGAAAAGTATAATCCTGCTTTTCATGGTATTCACCTTTAATTAATTGATTTCGATACGAAGATAACTTCAGAAATGCCTGCTGTAAACTGATTTAGTACAGAAGGGCAATAACAAACTTGAGTATCCTTTTTTACTGTTGAAGTGATATGCTGGTTTTAACCAGCATCGCCAAAGTTTTTGCAGAAATGAAATATTTTAACGGCAGTAAAAATCATCACACCGTTTATACAAACCGATTACCGCAAATCAGCATTTTTGAAATCCCTGATTTGAAAATAAGTACTGTTTTATTCCATTGAATTTATCTGATTAGATAAAAATTTTATCTTTCAGAAATAACAGACAAAAGGAACAAAAAGATGACAAAGCAGCTAATCATATTTAGTTTAATCTTAACAGCAGCATTCTTTTCCTGCTCGACGCAAAAAACTACTTATGGATTTCCATATGGGCATTATTCATACCAAAGCTTTAACATTGTAGGTGAGCTGGTAGGCGATGGCACATTATTTATAAGCAGAGTTGATTCAAATCTAATTGAAGGTAATTGGTCGATTCGGAATGTTCGGAATTGTGTTGTTTGTGGGCCACAGTTTGGCAGCGGTTATCTAACAGGACAAATTATTAACGATAGTGTATATATTAATCTGAATCCTAATAATCCTGAGAATTACGTTGAGCTAGTTGGGGAGATTAAAGACCAAACTTTTTCAGGCGATTGGCGCTGGTTTGAACCGATTGTGAATTCAAACAGGGGTTCTTTCAAGGGAGTAAGAATGTAAGTAAGGCTATGGTTATATTAATTCTTTCTTTTTGACGGCTTTGCTTTTTTATTGTACTCTAACGCAAGCCTTAACCAATAATCTAAATCCTTTTTTTTCTTTGTTCCATCGGGATCAATAAATACAAAGCCCTTCATTGGCCTGCCAGTAAAATCCATTTCCCGGCAACCCTTTTTCTTAAGTACCGTTTCATAAATATCCGGATCAATGCGAGCCATCAGATTATCCTCCAGAATCCCAACACACATCTTATCATTAACCATAAAAGTTAATCCACCCATCATTTTCTTTTCTTCAACTTTTCGTTTAGGAGTAAGTATTTGCCTAATTCTGTTTGCCAATATTTCGTCGTACGCCATAAATTTAAATTATTACATTATATATAATGTTACAAATCTACGAACATAAATTTATTCCGCATCAACTTAGCAGAATAATAATCAATTTAATTTTAGTCCAATGTAAACACTATGTCTTCATATAATCTTATTTCGAGTTGGGCTAACACTGCCCTTAAATAAAAGGAGACTTATTTTGAAAAATTATTCTCAAAATTTAAAAGACAAAGATTATTTCCAGCAGAGGCTCAAATAATTCGTCATTTATTGATGGCACTCTCTTTGTAAATAGAGATAGTCATAATTAAGAAAATAATTTCACAATCATCAACTATTGATGGTTATGCAGGGATGTCAGTCTTTTTAATATTAATTTTGTCAAATTGTTTAATTAAACTGTTTATCAATTCCACCTGGAGGCACAAAACTACTTATCAATAAAGAAAATGCTTTTGGTTAAATAAATAATTAATAGAGGGTTGCGTATGAAATACTGTTACATAAAACAACAGTTTATCCATGTTAACAGAATTCTTCTTTTTGTATTTCTGTTTACGGTCACAGTCTCAGCACAGTGGTTAAATAATGGAGGAATCAAAACCAACATCTTGAGTGTTACACCTCAAAGCACAAAGGTAGAATATGTTTTTACTAATTATGGTGAACGCACAATAAATGTAAACGGAACTGAGTGTGTCTATTATGAAATTCCCGGCAGCATATTTTTGATGGAGAAGGGAATGCCGCAGCTTCCATCAGACAGGAGAAGCATTGTAATTCCTGATCTGGCGGCAACAAATTACTCAATTATTGATGCAGAATATGAAACGAAGGAAACACTTCCTGTTATGCCATCAAAAGGACATTTCACAAGGAATATTGATCCGGATTCTGTTCCCTTTGAATTTGATGAATTCTATTCAACTAACGACTGGTATCCATCGGAAAATATTTTACTGGATGTACCTTACATCATAAGAGATTTACGAGGACAAACAATCCAGTTCAACCCCATGCAGTACAATCCTGCCGGGGGAAAATTGAAAATTTGTAAAAGAATTGTTGTGGAAGTTTTCAACGATCCGAATGGACAGGCTGTGAATCCATTTGTTAGAACCAGCCCACTTATAAAAGTAAACAAGGAGTTTGATGCGGTTTATCAGTCACTCTTTATTAATTATGGAATGGGGGAATATGATTATACTCCACTGGAGGAGACAGGCAGGCTTCTGATAATTTATCCAACAGCATTCGCCAGCAACATTACTCCATTTTTTAATTGGAAAGTTGAAAGAGGAATTCAGACATTGTTAGCTGAATATCCAACACAAACCGGATCTGGATCGGCAGCAATAAAAACATACATCCAAAATTTATACAACTCTCCCGACGGATTGACATTTATAATCTTAGTTGGTGAAGCAAGCCAGATACCAACACTTTACGGTCAGTACGAAAGCGCCCCTTCAGATCCTTGCTATGTAAAACTAGCGGGCAGCGATGCATATCCGGATGCTTTTATCTCAAGAATATCTCCTTCTTCATCAACCAACCTTGATTACGTTTTATGGAAACTAATTAAGTATGAAAAATATCCCGATACCGGACCAGACGCCGCGTGGTATTTAAAAGGGACAGGCGTTGCCAGTAACGAGGGAAGTCCGCCGGATTGGCAACGTGCAAACTGGCTTAGAGATATGCTTATTAATGACATGTACTTTACACAAGTTGACCAGATTTATGATCCCAGCGCAACAGCTTCTCAGGTAACCACAGCACTTAATGATGGGAGAAGCGTACTTAATTATATTGGTCATGGCTCCGGGACTTCCTGGGGTACAACAGGATTCAGTAATTCTCACATACATCAACTTTCTAATGGATATAAAAATCCTTTTATTATTGATGTTGCTTGTCAGAATGGAAATTTTACAATGAATGAATGTATGGAAGAAGCCTGGATAAGAACAGGTGATATGAATAATCCAAGAGGAGCTATTTCTGTTTATGGTGCATCTACAAATGCAAGCTGGGTTCCTCCATGCGATATGCAAAACCACGCAATGATGCTTTTAACTACGAGACAAAAACAAACAGCTGGCGGAATTTGCTTCAATGGTTTAATGCATGCCATGGATCTATGGGGTGGAAGCACGGGTGAAGGATTAAAATTAATGGAGCAGTACAACATTATGGGTGATTGTACCACTTTACTAACAATGGGGGTAGAACCGGATACCACCGCCCCCGAACAGATAACCGATTTGACAGCAATTGATCCGACCTCAAACTCTGTAACACTTAACTGGACTGCACCACTGGATTCATCTTTTCTGGGGATAGTTAGTTATGACTTGCGCTATTCAACTACTCCGATTGTTACAAATTATGACTTTGAAAATGCACCGCAGGTTTTAATTGCAGGCGGACCTGATACTTCCGGAACTCCTAAGAGTTATATTCTCAACAATCTTAATTACAGCACAACATATTTCTTTGCAATTAAAGCCCTGGATATATGGGGAAATAAATCTGTGATGTCGAATGTTCCAATAATGCTAACCTGGGGAGCCCCTGTTATTTCAGTAACGCCGGATTCTATGTATTGTTTGATGTTGCCAAATACAACTCATACAGACTCAGTAATGATATCAAACATATCGTCTGGGAACTCAACTCTGGATTATCAAATAGAGTTAACAAATAATACTTTTCCAGGAGCGATAATTACCAGAGTAGTTCAGGTTAGTGAAGTGAATACAGAGCCTTTTACAAAAGAAAATCCTGATATGAGTAAAGGAACAGGAATAAGGGGTGGAGGTGGACCCGATCTTTTTGGTTATGAATGGATAGACAGCAATGAACCGGAAGGACCTGTCTATGAGTGGAATGATATATCAACAACCGGAACACTTGTGGATAATTGGGTTGCAACAAGTATTTATCCTGCAGTTGATGAAGGAAAAGCCGGACCATTTCAGCTAGGATTCAATTTTAAATATTACGGGATAGACTACAGCAATGTCTGGTTCAGTTCAAACGGATTTGTAAGCTTTATTGATATTACTGATGCCGGTATGTCAAACAGTACAATTCCTTCATCCGGTATTCCGAATTGTATGATCGCAGGGATCTGGGATGACCTTGATGGAAAGACCACAGGAAAAGTTTACTACAAACAGGAACAGAACAAATTTATTGTTCAGTATGATAACTGGCCCGGTTATTCCACCGGGGTAGGACCGTTCACATTTCAGTTTGTGTTGAATAAGAACGGGAAGATAATGCTTTACTACAAAACCATTTCGGGTTCTTCGTCATCTTCAACCGTTGGGATAGAAAACCACAATGGAACCGATGGTCTGCAAGTAGCTTATAATGCAACATACCTTCAGAATAATCTTGCTCTTCAATTTTCTGCGGAACCGGAATGGTTGATTGCTGAGAACATCGAGGGAACCGTTTACAATGGAAACTCAATTGCTGTTCTTTTAAATTTCTTAACTGAAGGAATCGATAGCGGAGACTATTCTATGGATATGGTGATCAGCAGTAATGATCCTGTTAATTCTGAAATCATTATTCCTATTGCTATGAAAATATCGAACGTCGTTCCTGTTGAGCTTTCTTATTTCACTGCTGAGAAC
>JBATIA010000102.1:0-4189 GCA_049667415.1 Ignavibacteriaceae bacterium | reverse complement strand
AAATACATCCTGGCAATACTTAATTTCCTCCATAGCTTCCTTAGCATTCAGAATGGTTGAATCCTTAGGAATAAATGCAACAGCACCCTCAACAAGTTCTTTAATATCATCCTGTTCCAAAAATTCTTCAAGAGTTACCGCCTTTACGTCAAACGGCTTTCCATCTTTTGAAGCAGCAATACTTTTATCAAAGATGAATTTATATATAATACTTTGGTGAATCACGTATAATAAGTTGTTGTTGTAACTAAGCACGGGGATCCTGGTAACTGTTTCATTTAGTAAATCATAAAGTTCTTTAATATTTATATCACTTAGTGGTTTATTTTCAGGGATGATATACGCAGTAATTTTGTTTAATGGTATCATCTTTTCAGACACAGAAGATTTTTCCCCAAGTTTATCTTTTCTTACATGATCTCCTTCTCCCTCTTTGGCTCTGAAAAGAGTATTAAAAACTTCCCCTAGTTTATCAGTCGCTTGTTTTGAAAACATACCAACCAAACCCGCGATAGCTGTAATACCATATATACTTACGTCTCCTGCACCAGTGCCTGCCGATAATAATCCTCCTCTTATCACAAAATAAAAAACCAGTGCTAAAGCCACACCTATGAATGGTCTTAGAATATACCACCAAGCCCAACTCATAACCAGGCTTTTATTACCGACATATGATACAAACGAGGTTGCAGAATGAATATAGCTGCCAAGAGCAGCAGCAACAATAACTAATATAAGTAGTCCTGATTCACCTCCCATTAGAATGGGCAATCCGAATAGGTTAATCGAGCTTTCTGCCACAGTTTTTCCATTTTCACCTTGAGGATTGGTAGGCCAAACCTTAATTAAAATATATACAAGCAGAAGAATCATAAGCACATGATATAACCCCAGCAGAAATAATTTAAATTGGAAGAAAGTATCTGCTGAGTCAGGATTCTTCATCAAACCTTTGGTTTTAACTTTGCTCATAATGTTTACCTCCCGAAATAATTTTTAACAAATACGAACACATACAATTAACTGCAATAGGTTTACGCAAAATTTTTTACACTTATTAATATTAAAAACATCGATTATAAGCTGAATTATATATTCGGCCAGCTAAGCTTAAGTGCAGCTGCTGTTTGCGGTCCTACAATTCCATCATCGGCATCTGGTCCGAATGATGTAGTCTGGAATTGCAGTACTGCGCGAAGTGTACGATTCCCAAAATCATCATCAACTTTCCCTTCATAAAAACCCTTGCTCTTTAAAGCTTTCTGTAACTTATTTACCAGTTCACCTTTTGAGCCGAAACGCAGGCGTGCAGAAACTTTTGAGTTTCCGGCAGAGACGATGCGCAAAGCCTCGCGCCCATCAAGCAGAACATAACCAAAACTATTTTGAGATAAATCATATGCATACTTTTTAAAAACTTTCCAAGGACCGGTTGCGGATTGCTGCCCCCGTTTTATACATTGAGGATAACCGATAAGCACCTGGCATCCTGCACTGGCATATTTTGGGGCACTCACTCCCATGCACCATCCTGCATGGATATTATCATTCGGATTTTCATATTCGACCCGATCGTCGTTATCAAAATCAAGATCATCAGAGGTTCTGCGGATAGGATGGGAGCTCACTTGCCGGAAAGCATCATGACCAGTTGCGGATCCTGCTTTATGCACTCCTTTACGGTAGTCCGAGTAATATCCGGTCATCAGTTGATTTGCACCCTTTCCATTTTTTGAAACTGAATCTTTAACATGGCTTTGGTGAGGTATGGTGCTGCCAGGAAAGATTGCAAATTTTTTGTCTTTAGGAAGCCATTGTCCAAGTGTGCAGCGCGGATTTATGTAATTAATATCGGCAAGCTCGACATTATGTTCAGCTTTAAATGCATGGTCTTCCAGATTTACAGGCAATAGACCGCGTAAACCAAAGAAGACCATTTTAGCCGATGGAATAATAAAATTGTTTACCTCGCAGAGCCTGCGAAGGTTTTTATCGTTTAATGTAAATGACATATTTATTTCTCTCTATTATTGGTAAGGATTATACTTGAGATATTTTTGATGTTTTTTATCTGGATAAAGAAATAATAATTAGAAATTATATCCAGTCAACACTAGCTGTTATTTTACAATTTTTAAGCTATCAGCTTATCGCCAATATTATAAGCTTCCGTAAAATCTGCAAGACCATGACTTCCACCATTCACCAGTCTCCGTGCTAACCTGAGATCATTATCAAGTAAAGCTTCTTTAATTCTTCTTTCCTTATCCTTTAAGAAGCGAGCCAGAATCCTTGCAGCAATTTTAGGATCATTAGCTAACTCCGGATTATTAACTAACTTATTCCCAAGCCTAAGGGATTTACTATATTGTGTATAATTTGCTTTACCGGTAAGTTGTATAAATCCACGACCTTTGTATTTATCACCATCCCCTTTAGCCCCGTTACCTAAATCTTTTCTCTTATCGTAGAGATCAAATGGATGCTCGCCAGGTGAAGAATTGTATTTTGATTTGCCCTCATCTATTGGCAAAAACCTGCCGGTCTCAGCGCGGATTGTTGCGAGAGCCATCAATACCATTTTTTTATCCCCCAGGTTTTCTTCCTCTAGCGCATCGAGTACAAAAGGTAAATATTTTTTTATGTTATCTACAGGTGCAAATGGAAACATCTTTGAAACCATAGTGGTTGTTACTTTATCAACTACTGATGGAAGTTTTGAATCTTTGACAAGCTTAAGTTCGCCAAGAGTTCGCGGGCCTGCGACACCATCCGCAAGTAACCCTTTACTTTTTTGAAATGCTAACAATGCAGCCTTTACAGCAGGACCAAAATCACCATCTATCGCACCTGGGTTAAATCCCAGTTCTTTTAATCTCTTCTGTAAATCTTTAACCTTCGTTCCTTTGGAACCTATTCTTAAAACTTCCATTCACTTACGTCCTTTCCTTTATTTTATATCATACTAATTGAATTAGTAGTTATTTAAAAATTGGTGTTTTGAAAAAAATAGAAGTTACTTAATATGTCTATTCTTCCTTGAGGTTCAATATAGTAATATTAATTTATAAAAAAACAAGTTGAAGTTTTCAATTCTGAATTGTCATTCAAAATTATTGCTTGGGATATGTAATTGTTGAGATACTTGTCTTATGTAAAAATTATTTATATTATTTTTTTTTAAAACTGATAAATTGACTATCTTAACTGTACTCATAAGTCAGCCCTTAAAGTAGCGTCCCCGCTCCGAATAAAAATTCATTGGAGAATATTATGAATGAAGAGGAATATTTAAAAAACCGGCTTGATGATCAGATTGATTGGTATGATCGTAAGAGCTCAAAAAATCAAAAGAATTATAAACTGTTTCAGTTAATTCTCATTTTATCTGCAGCGGCTATCCCACTTCTCTCGGGTTATCTCGGGCAGGAGGGAACAACTAAATATTTACCGTATATAATTGGAGTTCTGGGTTTTCTTGTTGCAATAATTACGGCTATTCTCAGTCTTTACAAATTTCAGGAGAACTGGACTGCGTACAGAACTACATGCGAATCACTAAGACACGAGAAATATCTGTATCTTACAAAGACCGATCCATACAAGGGAAAAAGCGCTTTTAACTTACTTGTGCAAAGAGTTGAGATGTTAATATCAAAAGAAAATTCGAGTTGGGCTGAAATTATGAAAAAGTCCGATGAACAAAATGAAAAAGAATAATTTATAAGGAGCTATAATGGTAACTGGAAAAACATTTTTTAGCTATTCACGTGATGATTCAGAATTTGTTCTGAAGCTAGCAAAAGATCTCAGAGCCGCTGGGGCTGATGTTTGGCTTGATCAACTTGATATTGGTGCCGGGAAAAGATGGGACGCCGAAATAGAAACAGCTCTGGAAAACTCTCAGGGTCAGCTGGTTATACTTTCACCTTCATCGGTTGAATCGAACAACGTTATGGACGAAGTTTCTTATGCACTGGAAAAAGGGAAACATGTAATTCCAATTTTATTTAAAGAATGTCAAATCCCTTTTCGTCTAAAAAGATTACAGTACCTTGATTTCACGGGAAATTATGAAACCGGATTTAATCAGTTATTGAAATCCTTAAATCTTGGAAAGAAAGAAGAAACAGAAAAAATTAAGAGCGTTCCTGCAGGTGGAGACACAGTCATATTAAATGAAGAA
>JBATIA010000101.1:0-4249 GCA_049667415.1 Ignavibacteriaceae bacterium | reverse complement strand
GGTTTTATTCTGTCTTTGTTGATTTTAATGAATGGTCTGATAAGAAGCATCGACGCGCCTGTCGTGCCAATAATATTTGCTATCACAGAACCAAAAAGTAAAATACCAGCATTAAGCAAGGGAGTAGATTTTTTATCAACTCTGATTAAAATTCCACCTGAAGCAACAAATAAAGAACTAAGAAGTGCAATGAACGAAAGATATTCTGCCCCAGTATGCAAGAGACTGTGAGTATCATTTAAAAAGAATAAATAATAGAAAACAGTCACCAGTCCAAGTATTATTGCAATTATTGGGTAATTCTTTTCCCAGAAGTGATGATAAAACAGAGGGCCGGTTGCAATCATAGCAAGAAGTATGACAAATGGCAAAACCATAAAAGTCGAAGGTAAATTATCCGCTGAGTGTTGTGTGTCTTCAATTGATGAAATCGCTGCTGTGGAGTCAGATAGTGAATTAGAACTAACCGCAAATGATTCTTGTGATGCAACAAAACCAATAAGTAGAATAAAAAATATAATTAAAGTTTTTCCGCTAGGGTACATTCTTTTCCCCTGCAGGTAACTGATTCTCAGGTGATGTTACCATCTTAATAATTTTCTCTGATGTTTTAGTACTTACATTAAGGAATGTAGATGGGTATATCCCAATCCATACAATAAAAATAAATATGGGAATCAGAACTAATTTCTCGCGAAGATTAAGATCTGTGATTGAATCAAGATTATGATTTGTTACCTCACCGAATACAACTTTTTTATACATCCACAATAAATAAACTGCAGCAAAGATAACTCCGGTTGCAGCAAATACTGTAAACCACCAACTACCAAGTACGGTTGATTTAAATGAGCCAACAAGTATTAGAAACTCACCAATGAATCCATTTAATCCGGGCAAACCAATTGAAGAAAGTGAAGTGAAAAGCAATGCAAAAGAAAAGAATGGAACGATTTTAGCAATCCCACCATAGTCAGCTATTTTTCTTGTGTGAGTTCTTTCGTAAATCATTCCGACCAAAAGGAAGAGTGCCCCTGTTGATAAACCATGATTAATCATTTGAATTACTGCACCTTGAACCGCTTCCTGGTTCAAAGCAAAAATACCGAGTATAACAAATCCAAGGTGAGAAACAGAAGAATAAGCCACAAGCTTTTTCATATCTGTTTGAACCATTGCTACAAGTGCACCGTAAATAATTCCGATTACAGCAAGAACTGAGATCAGAACTGCATAATCGATTGAAGCTTGAGGAAACAGAGGAAGATTAAATCTCAGAAATCCATACGTACCCATTTTAAGAAGAACTCCGGCAAGTATAACGCTTCCTGCAGTCGGGGCTTCTACATGTGCATCGGGTAACCACGTGTGAAATGGAAACAGCGGAACTTTAATGGCAAAACTCAATGCAAAAGCCAGAAATAGAAATCCCTGGACTGTTGTGTCAATTGTTGGTCCAGTTTTATACAGATCAAGAAGATTAGTTGTAAATCCTCCAAGTAAATCGGCAGAGTAAACAACTAGCCAGATTATAGCAACTAGCATCAGCAGGCTGCCTGCCATAGTATAAATAAAAAACTTTATTGAAGCATAAATTCTTCTTTCATAACCCCAAATTCCTATGATGAAGTACATTGGTATCAGCATTGCCTCCCAGAAAACGTAGAAGAGGAACATATCTAGCGAAACAAATACACCCAACATACCTAATTCAAGAATTAGCATAAAGAAAGTAAATTCTTTTACTCTTTTCTTAATACCATTCCAGCTTGAAAGTAAAGTTAGTGGAGTAAGAAAAGTCGTGAGAAGAATTAAAAGCATCGAGAGACCGTCAACACCAACGTGATAGCTGATGTTCAGGTCTTTTACCCAGTTAAATTTTTCAACGAACTGAAAATCACCTGATTGATTATCAAATCCAAAATAAACAATCAAAGAAATTATAAATGCAATTAGCGAAACAGCTAAGCCAAAATATTTAATTAGTTTCTCTTTACTCTTATTAATAAAAATAAGGAGTAAAGCACCGATTAACGGAATTGCAAGTAAATATGTAAGTAGATAAGATTGTTCCATTTAGGAATAGCTAATAATTATCCATAAAAGAGCAATTAAAATACCTAGTACCATCACAAGTGCGTACGACTGTGCGATACCATTCTGAATTTTTTTAATTGTGCCTGAAATATTGTCAATAAGTTTGGCTAATCCGTTTATCGTTCCATCTATCATTTTATTATCTGCTATTTTCCATAGCACTTTTTCTGAACCCTTAACAATAGGATTAATCACAGATCCTTCATACGCTTCATCAAGAAAATACTTATTTAAAAGTAGATTATATATTCCCTTAAATCTGGAAGCAGTTTTGTCGGCAACTGCAGGTTTTTTAAGATAAACATATCTTGCATAAAAAATTGCACTTACTGCTGCCACAACAGAAATTATCATTAGTAGAATTTCCTCAAAGTGACTATGACTTGCCACATTCATTAATTTTATTTCTGCAGTCCTGAATACAGGTGCAAGCCAGGTATGAAAAAGATTTCCATGTTCGCCAGAGAATATTTCCGGTATTCCAATAAATCCTCCGATTGCAGATAAAATTCCAAGTACAATTAGTGGCACTGTCATCAACTTTGGTGATTCGTGAGGATGTTGTTTGTGGTGATCGAACTTTTCTTTTCCTTCAAAAGTCATAAAATACAACCTGAACATATAAAACGCAGTTAGGATTGCAGTGATCACTCCGATAGCCCAGAAGACAATGCCAAGATTTGCATAAGAGTACCATAAAATTTCGTCTTTACTGAAAAATCCAGACAAGGGTGGAATCCCGGAGATCGCTGTTGCTGCAACTAAAAAAGTTCCGTAAGTAATCGGCATGTATTTTTTAAGACCACCATACTGTCTAATGTCCTGAACTTCGTGCATTGAGTGAATTACAGAACCGGCACCAAGAAAGAGTAATGCTTTGAAAAAGGCGTGAGTCATAACATGAAAAATTCCTGCTGAAAAAGCACCAGCACCTAATGCTAAAAACATATAACCAAGCTGACTTATGGTTGAGTAGGCAAGAACCTTTTTAATGTCATTTTGTACAAGCCCAATTGTGGCAGCAAAGAATGCTGTGAATACTCCAACTGCGGCAACCACCATCATAGCGGTTGGTGCAGAAGCATAAATAATACTACAACGAGCAACCATATAAACTCCGGCAGTAACCATCGTCGCAGCATGTATAAGTGCCGATACTGGTGTTGGACCAGCCATTGCATCAGGAAGCCAAACAAGTAATGGAATCTGTGCAGATTTTCCAGTTGCACCAATAAATAAAAAGATAGCGATCAGTGTAAAGATATGTTCCGGAACACCAAAGGAAATTGCTCTAGAAAAAACATCTGTAAATATTAGCGAACCAAATGTTGAATAGATTAAAAACATTCCGAGGAGAAATCCGAAATCTCCAATCCTGTTTACGACAAATGCTTTTAAACCGGCAGCAGATGTTGTGCTCTTTTCAAATTTTCTATCATACCAGAAACCAATAAGTAAATACGAGCAGAGACCAACACCTTCCCAACCGAGAAATAAGAGAAGAAAGTTATCAGCAAGAACCAGATTCATCATCGCGAAGATGAAAAGGTTGAGGTACGCAAAGAACCTCCAGAAACTTTTATCTCCATGCATATACCCGATGGAGTAAACATGAATGATGAATCCTACACCGGTTACAATCAAAGACATTACTAATGATAGTTGATCGACCTGGTAAGCAAAACTTATGTCTAGTCCTGCAACATCAATCCATTGAAAGAGGGTAACTATATTTAATCGTTGATCGACCGGAAGTGAAAGTGTTTGAATTAGAGCACCAATGGCTACTATGAACGAAAGTCCTATTGTACCGCTTCCTACAATTCCAATTACTTTTTCATTTTTTATTTTGGGGCCAAGGAGTCCGTTAAATAAAAATCCCAGTAGTGGTAAGAGAACGGTAAGGTAAATCAGATCAATCATTGGCCCCTCTCCATCTCTCCCCAAAGGGGAGAGTGAAAGTCTGAATTTGAGTGATATAACTTAACATATAAAAGTTCTAACCAAATGTTCATTAAATATTTTTTCTTAATCCTCTTTTAAGTTCTCCCCCTTTGGTGGAGTTAGAGGGGGCCTCACCATTTAAGAATATTTATTTCGTCAATATTAACCGTAAGCTTATTTCTGAAGATTGCAATAATAATTGCTAATC
>JBATIA010000100.1:0-11161 GCA_049667415.1 Ignavibacteriaceae bacterium | reverse complement strand
TTTGCATTCTCTTCGAGGTTCGGTTCAATGTCTTTAAATTCTTCTGCAAGCTTTTTAAGGTCTTTATAAATTAATCTTGATTTATCCTGCCCCTCAAAAAATACCTGGTAAAGCGGATCAAGCTCTTCGAGTTCTATCGGGACATTCATCCCAACGCTGTTAAACAGCTCATCAAGTTCATAAGTCATACTCATAAATGACGGACCCATATCAAAACGAAAACCATCCTGCTCGATTATATTCAATCTTCCACCCGGAGTTGAATGTTTCTCAAGCACGGTTACATCGTAACCCTTATGAGAAAGTCTTAAAGCGGTTGATAAACCGCCGAGACCAGAACCTATGATAACTGCTTTTTTCATTTTATAATTTTTTTTTGACTGAGGAGATTGTTATAAGATACTGTTTTCCAAAATTAGATTCTGTTAAATTTATATTAAATGAGGAAACCACTTGTATTGCTTAAATCAAACATATCTTTACTATAAAATCGTGTCAGGGCTAACATTTGATCATTGCAATTCATAATACAAGTGGCATTCCTCACCAAAAACACCAATAAGTTATTTCAGAAGATTCATTTTCTTGATTTCTCTGAAATTACCAGCATTTAGCTCGTAGAGATATATACCGGAAGCCAGGTTTGCGGCGTCAAAGTTGAACCTGTAAGCACCAGCTGCAAGGTTCTCATTAACCAGAGTCGCCACTTCACTTCCAAGAATGTTATAAATTTTCAAGCTTACAAATTCACTATTCGGAATTGTAAAATTGATTGTTGTGCTTGGATTGAATGGGTTCGGATAATTCTGTTCAAGTGAATAATTGCTTGGAGTCACACCAGAGATATTCTCAACACTTGCAACACCTTCAGGAAATTGTCCGACCGTTCCATCACCTAGTGCAAAGAACAATCCAAAAGCCTCGCCATTCTGGTTAGCGGAAGGATCTAAAAATCCAGACGCAAATACAACAGCACTTCCACCACCAAGGGTTCTTAGATCTGCCCAATATGATTGTACTAAAGTAACGCCATCAGCAAGAGTTAAATCAAGTGTATAATTTCCTGCAGGCACTGAAATGTAATTAGTAATGTCACTATATGCAGCATCATCAACTAATGTAGCAACTCCTCTTGCAATTACATCTACAGTCGGGGCATCAGTTGCACCATGTAATACGAAGAAGTCAACATCACTTCCGAGTCCTGATTCACGAGCCATATCTTTTACAAGAAGGGTAAAAGCTGTGCTTCTTCCATCTGGATTTGCAGCATAGGAATTAGGATTGAGGACACCATTAGCAATTGCTACATAAGTGTTACCATTTTCTAATGTTGCCGGAAAGTTTTTCAGAGTATCATTTACGGAACCACTGTTACCAGGTGCTACTCCAATATTAAATTCAACACCAGCTGGTGCATCTATAAAAGGAGTTGCACCTCTGAAGGCAAAGTCATCTAATAATAAAGCACCATCTAAATATATATCTACAGGATCAGCAGCTATGTCTGCAGCGTTGTGAATTACCTGTAAGCGTGCTAATTCAACTGAAGGGAATGCAACTACATCTCCAGTTGGGAGAGCGGCAAAAATTCCAAAAGCTTCACCATTTTGATTGGCAGAAGGATCTAAAAATCCAGATGCAAATACGACAGCAGCACCTCCGCCTAATCCACTTAAGTCAGCTTCGAAAGAAGCAACTATAGTTGAGTTATCGTTACCAGGTGTAACGTCAAGAATGTAAGATGCTGGTGGAACAGTAATATAGTTAGTTATATCACCATAAGCAGCATCGTCTACTAAGGTAGCAACTCTGCGTGCGAGTACATCAACAGTTGGTGCATCGGTTGAGCCGTGTATTACAAAGAAATCCACATCCGATGAAGTTCCGTTTTCACGAGCCATTGCTTTTACGAATAACGTAAATGCAGTGCTTCTTCCATCAGGATTTACTGCGAATGAATTTGGATCAAGAACACCATTTGCAATAGCAACATAAGTTTCATTTGCAGTTAATGTCACTGTAAAGTTTTTAATTGTATCAGCAGCAGATATGCTGTTAGGACCAGCAACACCAATATTTATGGGCGTACCGGCAGGTGCGTCTATATAAGGAGTAGCATCCCTAAAGTCAAAGTTATCTAATAGTAGACCACCATCCAGATAAATATCAACTGAAGCTGCACCAGGATCTGCAGCATTGTGAATTACCTGTAGTCTTGCTGTTTGTGCAAACAACATATTTATCCCGGAAAATATCAGGATAGCAAAGAGAGTTTTTAGATTTTTCATTTTTTCCTCTGTTTTTTATTATGAATTAATTAATTAAGAAATCCTTTGTCTTTGGCGTAGTCAAAAAGTGTTTCCTGAAGCATGTGTCTTGCCCGGTGAAGTCTTGACCTTACGGTTCCGATCGGACATTGAACTAGCTCTGCAGTTTCTTCATAACTGTATCCCTCAAGATCACAAAGAAGAAATACTTCTCTCATTTTTGTAGGGAGTTGATCAATTGCAGATGTTAGCTCATCATCAAACAGGTTACTGAAGAAATCTGTATCCAGGTTATTTTCATTGGCACGATCTGACTTAATATTCTCATAAAAGTTTTGTATCTGTTCGTAATCCAGTTTATATGGTTCGCGCTTTGATTTACGATAATCATTTATGAAAGTGTTTTTCAGAATCATAAACATCCATGCTTTGCTGTTAGTACCGCTCTCAAATTTGTCAAAGTGCCTGTATGCTTTGTAATAAGTTTCCTGAACTAGATCCTGAGCATCATCAGTGTTACCGGAAATTTTTAATGCGTAATTGTAAAGAGCATCTTCGTGAGGAAGAGCTTCATTTCTAAATTCATCATCCTTTGAATTTTCAATAACTAAAGAGTCTTCATTATTATTATAATTGATCATTTTATGCCTCTTATCGATGTTTGTTTATAATTTGTCTAAATGTTCTAGACAAACATAATACATTGTCTAGCATTTGTCAAGCATTTTGTTAGACAATTTAAAAAGAATTTTCAAAGGGAACTCTTTTTGTTAGAAATTCGTTAAAAATAGTGGTTTTCATTAAAAATTAATTTTTTTCACTTAATTAGTATTTTTTGACAGATACTAGACATTCATTAAATTTGATTATGGCATTTAATTATAAGTATCCCATTAAAGTGGTAAGTCAGATGACAGGATTGAGCGTTCATGTCATCCGAGCCTGGGAAAAAAGATACAATGTTGTTGAGCCGGATAGATCAGATACGAATCGTCGTTTATATTCAGAGGAAGATATTGAGAAGCTTAAATTGCTATATGATGCAGTGCATAAGGGTCATAATATTGGCGGAATAGCAAACTTGTCATTAACCGAATTAAAGAATTTATTAATTGAGGAAAGCATTAATTCTCCAGGAACAGAAGATAAATTAGTTTCCTCCCTAGATCCCGATAAAACCTTAAATGAGATAATGACTGAATGTATGGAGGCAATAAAAAGGTATGATGCAAAAAGACTAGAATCTATTTTACTAAATGCATCAGCTAAACTTACTCAACCGGTCCTGCTTGAGGAACTAGTTGTGCCACTGGTATATAAAGTTGGTGAGCTATGGCATAGTGGAGAAATTAGGGTTGCAAATGAACATCTTGCATCTTCAATAGTGCGTTCATTTCTTTTTAACTTATTGGAATCGTATTCAATTAGTGACTCAGCCCCAACAGTGATATCAGCAACACCCCGAGGACAGGAACATGAACTTGGAGCTTTAATTGCCGGAGTGGTTGCTGCATCTTCTGGTTGGAAAGTTATTTATCTTGGCTCAAGTTTGCCGGCGGAAGAAATAAGTGCTGTTGTTTCACACCTGAATGCCAGAGTGGTTGCATTAAGCATAATCTATCCTAATGATGATCCTCATTTGAAACGCGAGTTAAATAAGCTGCATCAGCTTTTACCAGCAGGGGTATCTATCATCGTGGGAGGCAGGGCTGCAAATGGTTACCTAGATGTTCTTGATGAAATTGGTGCGGTGACAGTTAAAAATACAAAGCAACTTAGGTTAGAGCTCGAAGCAATCAGAGAACATAAATACAATTAATTCTCTCCGAATTAAAAGTTAGATTGTCTAGTTAAATATTTTTCCTATTTATTTAATCCCGAATATTTATTCTTTTAAAGAACAAAGCATAGAAATTCTTTAGTTCTTTGCAAATGATTTATGTTTCTTATTTGATTAGTTGGCAGGAAGAAAAATCGTTAATCGTAATTAACGCCCTCAAAATTATATTGAGGTCTTGGTGCATTGGTTGCAACTCCGTGAGTGTTGAATTCTACTTGTTGTCCCGGGGCCAAATCAAAAATTGTTGCACTTACTTTTTGCCCATCTATTATATATATAACAAATAGATTCTTTATAGGTTTTCCCAGGTTGTTCTTTATTCTGCCATGAACTGCAGCAAAATATGAAGCCTCTGTTTCTTGAGATGTAGCAATATTATTACCAATTTGCTCAGAAACTTGAAGTGTTCCCGTTACCTTAAAATCTTCTTCAACTTCCATCGAGAAAAGGTAATAGATTCCCCCACCCACAGTACCTATAAGAATCACTATAGCTAAAAATTTAATCATTTATCATCTATTTGTGTTAAATACACTGTTAATAGAGGTAACAAAAACTGTTCCCATAGATTTGCAGTATTATTTACTGATTCGAGCATTTATATGGTTATTTCTAAAGAAATCTGATAAATGACAAGTAAAAATGATATTAGACTACATTTAAAATGTTAGGCTCTGAGAAGTTAAATGTCAAAGTTGGCGACAAGTAAATCAGTTTCAGATTATTGTAGTCTCATTTGCTCGACCCTGAAATTCATCTATATATTGCTTCGCGAATTTCATCAACACTGTTAAAAGATTTAGGCGGATTAAGATACCTTGACAGGAATTTATAAATCTTCAACCTGATTGAAAGCGCAAGCTTTGTATCTTGCCTATCGAATGAATGTCCTCCAGGTAATTCCCGGAAGATTTCATATTGAAAATTTTTATCTGCGGCTTTAAGTGCATTTAGTAAAACTTCGACCTCTATGAATCTTACATCTTCATCATTAGTGTTTGTGTGAATTAGTAACGGCGTTTGAAGCTTGTCTACATTCCAGGCAGGTGATCTTCTTTTATATTCTTCCGGATTTTCTTCAACAGTCTCACCAATGTGATAATCTGCAGAATATAATTTCCGGTAATCATCATCCATATAATTTAATCTGGTAATTAAATCACTAACAGGAACTCCCGCAAAAGCTACTTTGTAATTTTCGGGGTATTTAAAAATGTTCATCAGTGAAATAAGTCCGCCATGACTCCACCCAATTAAACCAACTCTTTCGGGGTCAACAAACTCATAGTTATCCAGCATATACTTTCTGCTTGAATCAACATCCTCAACTTCCAAACCGCCGTAATCAATTTTTTCATAATGTGACTTGCCGTAACCTGTGCTTCCGCGGTATTCAGCGGCAACAACAATGTATTGCTGATACATCAATTCTCTAATTATATGTGTGTAGTAAGTTGAAAAATTACTGTGAACGCCGCCGTGCGGAAAAACTAACAGCGGATATTTTTTGTTGAAATCAATATCCCTTGGAATAAAAACGTACGACCAGAACTTTACAGGATTGCCAAACGCAGGATCAGTTGTGTCAGTTTCTTTCCATTTTGGCGGACCGGTCATAAATATTTTATCAATGAATGCAACATCACCAACTTTTTGAAACCACAAAACATCATCAATATTTTTTTCAAGCACATCAAGACGATGTTCGAGGTTTTCATTGTAGTTTAAAAGTGAATCTAGTTTATGAACAAGAATTGTATCTGTTTGTGAGAATAGCGATGGTGTAATTACAATAATTAGAAGCAGAATCAATTTTTTCATTTTATCACCTGATAAAAAGAGATTTTAAATTTCATTTTAAATATAAACCAAAAGCCCTCTCCTTTGGAGAGGGTTTGGGTGAGGCATTACTCCCCACCCATTGTTATCCATTTATCCGGATCGATAGCCGGTTCAACTCCATCAGGAATTTTAACCGAGCCCGCACCGTCCCTCATTTCAACTTTAACAATTTCATCGCCAAGTTTCACTTCAACAGGAACAGAGAACGGAAGATTGTTTTCAATTTTCCATTCGAGATAAAGAAAACCATTTTCAGTTTTTGTTTTAAGTACGGGAAGTGATGCCTGTCTGAAATAAACTTCCCAGAACCAATCCAGCTCTCTGCCGGAAATCTTCTCTGCAATTTCAAGAAACTCATCTGTAGTTGCAAAACGGCATTGACTTCCGTCTGTTAGTTTTTCCATTTCAGGATCAGGATATGCCCATCTTCTCAAAACTTTTCTGAATACTTTGTCTCCCAAATAATATCGCAGAGTGTGAAGAACGTACGATCCTTTTGAGTACATATCATTTGTGTAAGCTTCATCGCTTGTCATTTCTCTTCTTGGTGCAATCGGCTGTTCATTTTTCCAGAGTTTCCAATTCATCATAAATGCCGATGAATTTTTATCAGGAAGCTTATCTTCTATGTAAAGAGTTTGCATATAACCATCCACAGCTTCGTGAATCCAGAAATCGCTCCAGTCTTTTGCTGTTACCATATTCCCCCACCACTCGTGACCAAGCTCGTGATGATGAAGCCAGTCAAATCCAAACTGATCATTCCTGTAACCATAACCATTCGCAATAATTGTTTGATGTTCCATTCCAAGGTAGGGAGTTTCTGCAACACCGTACTTATCTGCACAGAAAGGATAGGGACCAAGAAGTTCTTCATACCATCCTAAATGATCTAAAAACTCAGGACAATGTTCTCTTGCCTTTTCCATATTTTCCGGAAGCACCCAGATTGTTACGGGAATTTCTTCTCCCGTCACGCTTGTATATTTGTATTGAATTGTATCATACGGTGCTGCGTGAATAGAAATACCATAATTATTAATCGGAGTTGAAACAAACCAACAGAAAGTTTTTGTTCCTTCTTTGTTGTCGAGAACGTATCTCAGCTTTCCGTTGGATGCACAGATTAAATTTCCGGGCACCGTCCAGTTCAACAAAACAGAATCTGGTTCATCCGAAGGATGATCTTTGCAAGGCCACCACGTATCAGCACCGCCACCCTGGCAGGTTACTCCAATCCAGTATTCCTCATCTTTTGTCTTTGACCATATGAATCCGTCATCCCACGGTGGATTTTCCGCAACTCTTGGTTTCCCGTTGTAGTAAATCTTGGTTGTAAATGAATTTCCGGTTGTTACTTCTTTGGGCAACTGGATTTTTATTTTGCCATTCTCGTGTGTGAAGGAGAGTTCTTTGTACTCAATAGGAGAATCCCAAACAATCTTTGTAATTCTGTACCTGTCATCAAGATCAAGAACAAGCTCTTTCATATTTGTAACGGCTTCAACCGTTACACCTACCCATCCGTTTATTGTATGTCTATCAGGATTGATGTTCAGATTGATGTTGTAAAACTTAACATCGTATGCAGCCCATTCAGGAGTAAGTGGTCCACCCGAATCGTGCGAGCCGAATTGTGCAAATAGTTGAAGCGAGAACAAATAGAAAATTAGAAAGGCAATAACATTCTTTGCTATCATATTATAATAATAATGTGAAAAAAACTTGCTAAACGTATTTGTATTAATATTAAGAAGCAATATTAAGTTTGATTTTTTGAATTAATTGATATTTTTTAATTGTTGTCGTATTATGCAATCACAATATTATTTTATTAACAAGGAGTGGTAATGTCTATTGGAATGAACAAGGTAATTACTTTCAATTACACGTTAAAAGATGAAGAAGGAACAGTTCTTGATTCGTCTGCAAATAAAGAACCGCTTTCTTTTTTAAGCGGTACTAATCACATCTTACCCAAACTTGAGGAAGCATTGAATGTAATGATAATCGGTAGTAAGAAAAATGTTAAGATAGCAGCCGCAGATGCATACGGGGAATACAGTGAAGAAGCAATTCAAAAGATTAAGAAAGATCAGTTCCCCGAAGAAGCGAATATCGAAGTGGGGATGACATACATGGCAAACTCACCGGATGGAAAACAAATGCCTTTTCTTATAAGTGAAATAAATGATCAGGATATTACCATCGATTTTAATCATCCGCTTGCCGGGAAAGACCTGGAGTTTGATGTTGAGTTGCTGGATGTGAGAGATGCTACATCGGAAGAGATGCAGCACGGACACGTTCACGGTCCGGGCGGGCATCATCATTAAAGCGCTGTTGTCATTGCGAGGAGTGAAGCGACGAAGCAATCTGTAGAAATAATAATAAGATTTCTTCGCTACGCTCGCAATGACAACGACCATTCAAGCAGGTTCAAACAAAGTACAAACTGCTCCTGCAGGATCTTCAATCACACAGAATTTTCCGTAATCTGCCATTTCTTTTGGTTCGGATAAAACTTTGCCGCCCGATTCTTTGCAAATCTTCGCACTTTCATCCGCACTTTTTACAGTGATGTAAATCATCCACTGTGACGGAAGATGAGCATTGCCTCCTTTTTTGTGGCAAATCCCTGCGTTTGTTTTTCCGCTTTCCGGTGAGTTCATATTGTAATCGTTGTAGTCACCCATAGATACTGGTGCAGCTTTCCAGCCGACGATTTTGCTGTAGAAGTCTTTTACTTTTTCTGCATCGGGCACTGTTAAATCAAACCAGGTAATTGAACCGATTTCGGGTTTGCTACTATTACTCATAAATCTCCATTATTTTACAGGTGTTAGATATCACTATTTCTAATTGTGAATATATCACTTTAACAATAAATTTTTTACCACACATATTAAAAAGAAATGATTACCTATAAAATTTTGATCATCTTTTTGTTTATCGCATTAAACTGTCTGGCACAGCCAAATGCTGAAATACAAAACCTCGCAGCAGATTTTTTCGAATGGAGAAAAATCACTCAACCTTCAACCGAGGATGACATTTTGAGAGTGGAAAGACCTGACGGCTGGGTTCCGGATTTTTCACCGGAAGAATTAGAAAGAAACAAACGAAGGTACATTGAATATTCAACTCTATTAAAAAACTTACCGGGAGAAAACTGGTCCCGTTCCGACAGTGTTGATTTTCTGCTGATGCATTCCGCGATTGAAAGAGTTAATTGGGAACTCAACGTTCTTCGCTCTCCTTACCGAAATCCTGATTTTTATGTCCACCAAACAGTGGGTGCCGTATATGAACTTTTACTCATTCATTCACCTATGACAGATGAACGAATGAAAAATATAATTATTCGTCTTCGGTCAATTCCACTAACAATCGAGCACGCAAAGCAAAATCTTGCAGAACCGGTTGAACCATTTGCACAAGTTGCACTGGAAAATTTATCGGACATTAGAAACAGACTTAATAAAATGCGAGATGGATTACTGCAGATTACAGATAAAAGGTATGAAGCCGAACTAACAGAATCTGTGAATGCTGCAGCTAATGCTCTGAAAGAATTCAAGAATTGGATAGAGCTTAACAGGTTAAAAATGAACAAATCGTTCAGCATCGGGAGAGAGAACTATATTTACTTCCTTAGGAACATTGCTTTGATGACTTATTCTCCGGAAGAACTTTTGCAAATGGGAAAGAGTGAGTGGAATCGATCGGTTTCGTTTGAGTTGTTTGAAAGAGAAAGAAATGCCGGACTACCCGGGCTCATGATCTTTTCTTCAGCAGCTGAACAGATATTACAAGAAAGAATTTATGAGGAAGAAATAAGAAAATTCTTAGTTGATAAAAATCTAATGAGTGTTCCTGATTGGGTTCAGCATTACATTAATAAAAATATTCCTCCGCATATTGAACCATTTACAAATATGGGTGTGGTTGATGATTTAACTTCTGAAACAAGGCTGGATGAAGATGGAGTCAGTTATATTCCTGAACCTTCATTGAAAATGTCTTACTTCAGACTTGCTACAGCAAAAGATCCAAGACCGATTATTATTCATGAGGGGGTTCCCGGACATTATTTTCAGATGGTTTTATCTTGGGCGAATCCAAATCCTATTCGAAGAAGGTTTTTTGATTCCGGTTCAAACGAAGGAATTGGTTTTTATGTTGAAGAACTTCTGCTTCAGTACGGTTTATTTGATGATTCACCACGCACAAGGGAAATTATTTACAATTTTATGCGTCTGCGTGCTTTAAGAGTTGATGTGGATATTAATCTTGCTCTTGACAATTACAATATTGAGGATGCAGGAAAATATCTTGCCTCAACTGTACCGATGGACCTTGCAACCGGAATAGATGAAGCAAGATTTTTTGCATACAACCCCGGACAAGCAATAACTTATCAAATTGGTAAACTTCAAATCCTAAATCTCATTGCCGATGCTAAAGTATTGCTTGGTGATAAATTTGATCTTAAAGATTATCACGATTATATGATGCAGAATGGAAACGTTCCTATCGCTTTACAAAGATGGGAATACCTTGGACTAAAAGACGAAGTTGAAAAACTCTGGCCACAAAACTAAGAGGCAAGTATGAAAATTTTTTTTATTGCTATTTTCTTTTACTCTGTAATTATTCTTCCGCAACCAAAACAGTTGACGCTTGATGACATTTTCCTTTCAGATAAGTTCACAACTGAAGATGTTGAAAATATTAGATGGAAACCAGACGGAACTGCTTTTGCATTCACAAAGAAAAATTCAAGTACATCGTTAAATGATATTTATCTTTTTGATTTGAATACCCTAGAAGAAAAGCTTTTCCTCCCCGCTGAAAAACTGATTTTCAACGATAAGCAGATAGAGATGAGCAGTTACGAGTGGACGGACGATGGTAATTATCTTCTGATTCGCGGACCTGAAAAAAGAATCTGGCGGCACTCAAGAATGTCACCCGTTTATCTGTTAAATCTGGATTCAAATGAAATTGTTGCTTTGGCTGATGAATATCCTGGGCTAAAAAATGTTAAGCTCTCACCCGACGGAAACGTTGCTGGTTATGTTAAAGAGCATAATCTTTTTATAGTTGAATTATCAACAGGAAAAGAAACACAACTAACTTATGACGGAAATGAAAACATTCTTAACGGAGAGTTCGATTGGGTTTATGAAGAAGAATTTGCAATTTC
>JBATIA010000099.1:0-1925 GCA_049667415.1 Ignavibacteriaceae bacterium | reverse complement strand
CTGTATGACCTTCGCCTCTGGAAAACAGAATTACTTTTCTATCCTCACCTTGAATTATAAGTGTATCTTTAAATAATTTATCCGGTAGTACGGTTTTATATTCCCCGAAAGATTCCTTTATAGCCTTGTAATATCCGAGCCACATCTTGTGTTCTTCCAACTTTCGAGGATCAGTCTCTCCATCAATTTCTTTCTGCGTTGATTTGATTCTATCATCTACTACTTTCTTTTCATATTCCAATTCTTCAAGTTCGGTTTCTTCAATTAATTCTTTTGTTTTATGGGTTGCTATTATCTCAGCCGCGGTAAAGACCTGGTTGCCTCGAATATGATCGTTATGAAAATGACTGTTAACAACATATTTGACATTATTCCCGGTTAACTTTTCGGCAGCTTTCTTTAAATCTCTTGCCGCTTTGGGTGAGATGAAACAATCAAATACTAAAGTTTCATTACCAAGCTTAACAATTCCGGCATTACAGATCGCATAGCCACCGTTTTTATGTATTGCCGTATAAATTCCGTCAGCTAGTTTTTCAATTGTGAAATGTTCTGAGTCAAAGCTTTGCGAAAATGAATTTCCAACGAAAGCAATTAAGATCAGAAGTATTTTTAAAATCTTCATATATGCTTCCTGTTTTACTAAGTGTCCCTCTTTAAAATGCAGTCCACAGTTAGTATTATTTTATTAACACCATCTTCTTTGTTTGAATAAAATCTCCAGCTTTTAATTGATAGAAATAAATTCCACTACTAAAATGTGTAGCATCAAATGTAGCTTCGTGTTTGCCTGCGTTGAGTTCTTCATTGACGAGAGTAGTTACTTCTCTTCCCAAAACATCATAAATTTTAAGTGTTACTAATCCTGCATCTGGTTGTTGCCACTTTATCGTCGTACTTGGATTGAAAGGATTCGGGTAGTTTTGTGAGATAGTGAAATTATTAGGCAAATATGCTACCGAAGATTCATCAATTCCTGACATTATTGTGAGATTTTCTACTATTGAAATATTCTCTGATCCATTATTAGATACTGCTAAATCGTAGTCGTTATCACCGTCAAAGTCAGCTGCACATAGTGAAATGGAATTTACTGCGGTACCATAATTAACAGCAGTCTGAAATGTACTGTCCCCATTGTTCTTCAGAAAAGAAATATTACTGGTTGTATAATTTGCTACAGCAAGATCGATAAAGTTATCGCCATCAAGATCAACTGCAATATGTGAAGCCGGACCATCACCGGCAGCGTAACTTCCGATAGATGCAAATGTTCCGTCTCCATTATTAAACAGGATCGAAACATTACTGGAACCATAGTTAGCCACTGACAAATCGTTATCACCGTCGTTATCAAGATCAACCGCAGATACAGAAACCGGTTGATCATCAGCCGGGTAATTAACAGCGTTATCAAAAGTTCCGTTGCCAATATTCAGCAGCACAGAAACATTATCCGACAATCTATTTGAAACTGCCAGGTCATTATCGTTATCGCCATCCAAATCAGATGCATAAATCCACCCCGGTCCATCACCAGTTCCGTAAGTTACAGCCGCTTGAAATGTTCCGTTTCCATTATTTAGTAAAATTGCAACATTATCGTCAGCGAAGTTTGGAACTGCGAGATCTTGATCATTGTCAGCGTCAAGGTCAATGGCAAAAAGCGATGCAGGGCCTTGTCCTGTTGGGTAGTTTACGGCGTTCTGGAATGTTCCATTGGCATAATTTATTAGAATTGAAACATTATTCGATGCATTATTTGCCACTGCCAGATCTTTATAGTTATCACCATCAAGGTCTATAGCGAATATCCCTTCAGCTTCGCTTCCAACATCATAGCTGACAGCGGATTGAAATGTTCCATCACCATTGTTCAAAAAGACACGAGCATCGTAATAGTTAGCAACAGCTATATCCTCTGA
>JBATIA010000098.1:0-1574 GCA_049667415.1 Ignavibacteriaceae bacterium | reverse complement strand
GGTGATAATAAATTTGTAATCAAAGCTGTTATTGGAAGTCAGACAGAAACTTCCGATACGCTGAATATAATTCGCAAAGTAAATCATATCCCCGAAGCTCAGATTGATATCACTCAAAACGGAAATTCATTAACATTAAGTGGCGCAAATAGTACTGATCCTGATGGACAAGTGTTAACTTATTTATGGAAGGAAGATGCTGCTAATGCGCAATCTCTTGGAATAAATGGTCAGACTAATGAAGAGATTATGATAACTAAGCCATCACTTCAGGGTGAGTATTATTTGTCCCTGATTGTTGAAGACCCTGATATGAATCTCGATTCGACGGAAACTTTTTTTATTGTTATTCCTGACAGCGAAAATGTTAAAGTTGCGGGATATGCTGATAATCCAGAGTGGGTAAAGACCGCAAGAATTTATTTGATGTTCTTCAAAGCATTCACTCCAGCAGGAACGATTCAGGCTGCGATTGCAAATCTTCCTTACATTGAAGCGATGGGTTTTAATACTATTTGGGTTCTGCCGGTAACTGAAGTTCCGGGAAATATTGATAATCAAATTAATATCGGCTACAACACAATTGATTTTTTAAATGTTGAAACATCTTTAGGAACAAATCAGGATTATAAAAATTTTGTTGATGCGGCTCACGAACTTGGAATCAAAATAATTCAGGATATAACTCCGAATCATACCGGACGGGAACATCCATTTGCTCAGGAAGCTTTGCTTTACAGAGACTACTCCCAATACTGGAGTTACTATCAAACAGAATTTATAGCACACAACACAAACGGTCTTGGACAATGCGTAACTCCACAAGGAATTTATTATTACTGCGGATTCAGCGATGCATTATTGAATTATGACTGGAGAGATCTGGATGCACGAAATTATATGACTGGTGTCTATGATTACTGGGTAAGGGAATTTGGAATAGACGGTTACCGCTTTGACGTTTACTGGGGTCCTCACAGAAAGTATGGTGAAAGCAATATGGGAATACCTGTAAGAAATTCATTGAAACATATTAAGCCGGATATTTTACTTCTTGGTGAAGATGATGGAACAGGAGTTGGAACTGAAGTACTTTATGCTGATAAAAATGGCGGGCTGGATGCTGCATATGATTTTGCTTTTTACTTTAATGCAGTTCGCGATTTTAATTTTAATATAAGTGGAGTCAACACTTTACATTCGAGATTGGATAACAGTGGATTTCATCCTGGCGAAAATTCTTACTTTTTAAGATTTATGGAATCGCAGGATGAAGACCGAATCAGCTACATTTATAATTCATTTGAAAAAACAATGCCTATGGCTACTGTTGTTTTCACTGCACCGGGAATGCCGATGATGATGAACGGGCAGGAAGTAGGTTGGGGAAAAGGACTTGGTCAACCAGGTGAACCTGATTTGAATGTTAGAAGAAGGGGAATTATCGATTGGAATTTCGGTGGAAGAGATTTACTAACACCTCATTATCAGAGAATTGCACAAATCCGTACACAGTTTCCTGCATTCTCGCAGCACAAGTTGGATACAAACGGAGATGGTCAGGTGAATAGTTC
>JBATIA010000097.1:0-11710 GCA_049667415.1 Ignavibacteriaceae bacterium | reverse complement strand
GAAGATAATAGAACTGTAATCCTACAAGTTTCTCCTAAGGTGCAGAACCATTATTATAAAATTGCAAAGATTTGGTGTGATAAAAAAGCAACTGTTCGTGAATGGCAAATAAAAAGCCCCGGATCCGGCAACTGCCGGACGGGGCAAATAATGCGGGCGAGTCAGAGACTCGCCCCAGCTTAATTCTGAATTCTTCTACTGACTATTTCATTAGTATCATTTTATTTATTTCCATGAAATCCTGCCCTGAGCTTGTCGAATGATCGATTGCTCTCAATTGATAGAAATATACTCCTGAAGGAAAATTTTCTGCATTCCAAACAGCTTCATATTTTCCTTCATTTTGCAATTCATTAACAAGCACTTCAACTGTTTCTCCGATTGAATTAAACACTGTTAGTGTTACATTACTTTCTGAAGGAAGTGTATAAGCAATTTTTGTTATCGGGTTGAATGGATTTGGATAATTTTGCTGAAGTTCAAAAGAAAAATTCAAAAGTGACTGAACTTCAATCACGTCAGAAAACTCATAGCTACCATTGTAGTCAATCTGTTTTAGGCGGTATCTCAGAAATCCTGAAACGTTTTCATCGGTGTAAGAATAGTTCTTTGGTTCAGTAGTGGTTCCAAATCCCGGAACGAATGCAATTACTTCAAATCCTTCATCGTTAATGCTTCTTTGAATTTCAAATCCGCTATTGTTCAATTCTGTTGCAGTTGACCAATTTAACTCAACATTACCATTTTTAGCTTCAGCAACAAAGCTGGTTAGTTCAACAGGCACTATATAATCAAGATCAGTTTCAAATGCAGATCTGCCATGAGTTCCTACTCTAAGATATCTGACACCGCTGGAAACAGCAAAATCAAAATCCATTGCAGGCACAAATGGAAAACCTAATCCTTCCCTGCTCCAATTCACACCTGAATCTGTTGACCTGTAAACACCAAAATCATTCGCAACGTAGTAATTATTGGAATAATTTGGGTCAGCAAAAAAATCATTGTGTGGAATATTTGGAAGGTTGCCTGAAATGTTTGTCCAGGTTGTTCCGAGATTAGTTGTTTTGTAAACCTTGTTGCCGGCTGAAAATCCAGAACGAACTACATACATAGTGGTAGCATTTTGAGGATCGCAAACTACTCTTGATATATATCTTTGAGTGCCTCCAATATTACTTGTTACATCAGTCCACGTAAATCCTCCGTCTGTGGATACTTTAACCTGTGGAGTACTAGTATATAAACCACTTCCGGCAAAGATCATATTATTAGCATTAACAGGACTTTGTGCCATTGTATTTATAAGATCAGAAGTTGAGACATTAGATGCAATTGTTGTGAAGGATGAACCTGCATTCGTTGATCTTAATACACTATTATTAGCTGCATATATCCACTGGTTATTGGTCGGATGCATAAAGTAAGGTGTTGTCCAATTACCGTTAATATATGTAAGCCAGGAAATTGTGCTTCCCAGGTTGGTGCTTTTACCAAGATTACCATTTTGAGTGGAAAGGTAGATAGTTGTTGGATTAGTATGATCGAAAAAGCATTCCATACCATCACCCGTTGTAGTAAAGTTCCAGGCAGAAGCACCACCGTTTAAAGTTCTGAAGTTTCCGTTATCCTGAGCACCTCCGATCAGCGTATCATGTTTCGTTGGATGTGAAGCGAGTCTGTAGAATTGAATAGTCGTAATACCTTTATTTGCTGAAGCCCAGTTATTTCCTCCATCGGTTGATTTGTAAATTCCTCCATCACAAGCTATATAAACATAGTTATTGTTTGAAGGAGCGAAAACTATCCTGTGAAGATCTGTGTGTGTGGGGCAATCCCACGCTGAACTACCGCCAGTAATTCTCTTAGGAGAAAAATTTAATCCATTAGTTGATTGATGCAACTCTACATTGCCGGCAAAAACCTGATTTGGATTTGAGGGATTAACAGCAATACATAGGTCGTACCATCCTTGATCAACCCAGCCACTACCGTAATTACCACCAAGCTGTGTTCCAGCGGAAATTTGAGCCCAGGAAAAACCACCGTTGACAGATTTAAAGGCTTTTGGTGTACCTGAATTATCATAGATCAAACCATATATTGTTGAGGGAGAAGAATTACAAAGTGAAATCTGCATTCTTAAAATTGTATTTGCAGATGGAAGACCTGTATTACTCTGTGACCAGGTAATTCCTCCATCAAATGAAATGTAAAAACCACTTCCACCTACACCGCCACCGGCTGATGCATACACTAACGTTGAATTGGATGGGTGAACAATTACATCAAATGCATCAATAACAAATAAAGTCCTCGACCAGGTAATTCCCCCATCTGTGCTGCGCCAGATTCCCTCATTAGTAAGATTTCCTCTGTACCAATATCCGCTGCCTAACGCTGCAAAAACATTATTCGAGTTGTGCGGACTGACTTCAAGGTCTCCAAAATGAGTCGGGCTTCCAAATCCTGAAGTAATCTGATTCCAGGTTGTTCCACCGTCTGTGGTTTTATAGAGTCCCTGCCCCTCATAAATGAATGGACTGAAGTTAAACATAATCTCACCTGCACCAGCATAAACCGTATTCGGATTGGCAGGATCAATTGCAATAGCTCCATAAGTTAATGATGCCAGGTTGTCCCCTAAATTTGTCCAGCTTGCTCCACCATCAGTCGTTTTCCAGATGCCTCCGGATGCAACTCCAACATATACGATGTTTGGATTAGTTGGATGAATTGCTAAACCTCTTATCCTTCCGCTCATTTCTCCCCAATGAACCGGAAAACCCGAAATTATTCCGGAAGGACCAATTGAATTCCACTGCAAATTATTTAGTGGATTATCATCTTCTTTCATCTTTTTAATTTCTTTATCAAGTTCAGCTATATACACTTGCCGCGGGATTGTGTCATCGGGAGTTGATCGTTGCCTATAGAACCACTCTAATCGTTTGAAAGAGTTTCGTTCTTTAATTTCTTGAGGGACCTGATCCCATAGAGAAGCTTGCTGTGCAACAGTGATATCTGAAAATAAAAAAATAATCAAGAAAAGTAGAGATGAGAGAAGAAAGAATATGTTTTTCATTGTGCCTCCTTAGGTTATTTAAATAACAATTTATTATACGATAAGAGATTTCAAAAAGACAGACCGTAGATCGAACAGGAATTAGAAAACGGGGAGATTGTCTTTGAACAAGATTATTTTTTGATTATTAATCAGTGCTGAATAACAATAATGTTTATTTTCTGTGACTCAATACTCTTTTAATGTTCAGAAATAATACCAGAAATTATCTTAATCTTTCCGGCCTTTTTTTCGAGTATAGAATTGAAGAAAGGTAAAAATTCTATTAAAAACAGAATTTTGATGGTAAAGTGGGAGCTGAACTTAGAATAACAAAGCTATAATTTTGAAAGGAAATTTTATTCCTTTAGCATCACTTTCTTCTCTTTAACGAACAACCACAGTACAGCAGATATTGCTAAAGTCGTTCCGCTGATAATAAAAATTATATTTTTATCAACAGCTTCCTGTATAAAATAACCTAACACAAGACTCACAATAAGCTGCGGTAGAACAACAGAAAGATTAAATATACCCATAAAAAATCCCATCCTGCTTTCATCAACTTTTTCTGACATAATTGCAAACGGAAGACTAACGATTGCCGCCCAACCAATTCCACAGACAGCCATTAGCAAATAAAGGATGATTGAGGATTTACCAATTAATACTATTCCGAAATAACCAAGCGCCATTATTGCAACACATACAAGATGAGTTTTTACACGTCCAACTTTTTCAGTGATGGGTTCAAGAACAAAAGCCGGTAAAATAAAACCAACTGCATTCAACACAAGAAAAGAAATAGCAATGATCTGCCCGGTTTCTGTTTGGTCAGCAGGATTTAATTTTTGCTGGATATAGGCGATTATATAAACGAACATAGTCTGTACACCTATCCAGGAAAATCCATGTGCAAAATATAATTTGAAAAGTTCACCCCATTGAGTGACTTTTGATTTTTTCTCAGTTAATTCAGTTTCCTTGTGTTCCTCTGTCAATTCCTTCTGTTCCTTGATGAAGAAAGGAGGAATTATTGAAAAAGCAAGTACGATGAATGCGCCAAGATAAATAAGAAAAAAATTTCCAAAGATAGCTCCGATTGCGTAAGCCATCACACCCCAGAAACCTGAGATTGTCTGCATCCAGGTGTATCCCTTCGTTCTGGGGACACCATCAGGAGTTACATCTGCAATTATGGATCTGGTTGGATTGAAGCTGATGTTTATCGCAAGATCAAGAGTAAGTGCTACCACAATTGCAACTGCCATGAGACTGCCTATCCCCAAAAAATCATTTATCTTACCTATATTCGGAAGCGCGATTAACATAAGCGCAGCGAGTGCACCACCAATGAGAATGAAGGGTCTTCTTCTACCTCCCCAAAACCAAACTTTGTCGCTGATAAGTCCAATTATTACCTGACCGAATATTCCGGCAAGGGGTCCAGCAGCCCAGACTATTCCGATTTCATGAATATCTAAATTATATTGTGTATTTAATATCCAGCTAAGTGCTGCAATCTGAATGGAAAGAGCAAAACCCATTGCTGTTGCAGGTAACGCGAGAATCGAATAAAATGTATTGGTGAGTTTTTTTTGAATTACGAGCATGTTAATTCCTTATTAAAAATAATTCTGCGGTCATTTTCTGTATTTCTAACTGATCATCCACATCAAGATTAAATTCAACCTTAGACTTTAAATTGAAAATTACACCAGCTTCCGGAAGAAACAATTTTATTTGTGAATGTTCCAGCAAAATATCTTTTTCTCCAGAATTTATTATTATTAGTGCAATATCATCTTTATAATATTTTATAAGCACGTATACATTGTCGGCTGGATAAATGTGTCTTAATTTTCCTTTAGATAGTGCAGGGTAATTATTTCTTAGTTTTAAGAGTTCCTGCAAATAATCATATATTTCATTTTCATTTTCGGTCCTTCCCTCTTCTGTAAATGCATTCCTATCATCCAGAGGATAACCACCGGGAAAAGGCTGTCTTAATTCACCATGTTTTGGACTCCCTGTTATTCCAATTTCAGTCCCATAAAATATTTTTGGAATTCCTCTTGTAAATAGAACAAGGTTCAGTGCGATTTTAAATTTCTCAACATTTCCATTTGCAACAAGCATTGCACGATCAACGTCGTGATTGTCGAAAAAAACTAACAGGTTATCGGGATCAGAATAAACATAATCCTGCGCAATTGTTTCATAAACTTTATAAATACTTTCTGAACCGCTCAGATAGTCACGGATAGCATCGGCTAAAGCAAAGTCAGTAACCGCGGGAAGGTTTGAATCAAAGTCAATTTTCCTAACAGGAGATTTAATCTGATAACCCGAAATAACTGATGGAACTCCCTGCCATATTTCTCCTACAATATTAAAGTTCGGGTATTCGTTTAAGATTGCATTAGCCCATTCAGCCAAATACTTTTGATCGTTGTATGGATATGTGTCTTCTCTTATTCCATCTATACCTGCATATTCAATCCACCAAAGTGTGTTCTGGATAAGATATTTTTTTAAGAATGGATTTCGTTGATTAAGATCGGGCATATAATCAGTGAACCAACCTTGCTGATTCATTTTGATGATAGTTGAATCTCCATGAATGTCAAGAAAAGCCATCTTATCGTGAGAGGCTTTAATAAAATTTTGTGGTGTTCCATTGAACCAATCAATCATTGGAAGATTTTTTACCCAGTAATGGTTTATACCAACATGATTGCTTACGTGATCGAGAATTATTTTCAGTCCCCGTTTATGAGCTTCTTCAACTAACATTGTATACATCTCATTACTTCCGAAACGGGGATCAATTTTGTAGAGATCGGTAGCTGCATAACCGTGATAGCTCATCCACATATTGTTATCGAGCATTGGAGTCACCCAGATTGCAGTAACGCCAAGCTCTTTCAGATAGTCAAGCTTGGATATAATACCCTCAATATCCCCACCTTTTCTACCATCTATGTCGGCAGATGTAAATTGATCCAGAGAATCACCGATTGTATTGTTCAGAGGATTACCATCACAAAAACGATCAGCAAATATTAAATAGATTACATCTTCATTGCTGAAACCTTGATGTTCCTTAGCCGAAACCTCTCTGCTTAATATTGGATAGACAAATTCTTTCTCAACTTCGTCTTTGTAGAAAATTAAATTGTATTTGCCAGGTTCAAGCTCTAGAGGAATCAGAATGTCGACAAAGAAGTATGAAGGATTTTCGAGTAAATTGATCTTGAGAATTTCTAAATCCTGATGTTCAGATTTTACATTTACACCATCCAGATTCTCACCATAAACCATTACTTGAAGTGTATCCCATTTCATACCAACCCACCAGTTTGGGGGTTCAATTTTGCTGATAGAAAAGTCCTGTGGCAGTGCTGAAAGACAACTAAATACTACAATAAATAAAACTTTTAAAGATTTAAAATTCAAGATGTTATGCAATTATTGATTATAAAAACCAGAGGTTAAAATAGATAAAGCAATGTAATTTTGAAAGAATTTTTTACCTATTTCAAAACAAGACATTTCACTCATTTAGTTTACGTTCATAAATCTTTAATAAATCAGGGGCATAATTCTTGAATCGATAGTTCAATGACAAGAATAAAAAATAAGGGAGAACATATGATGCAATTTTTTAAGACCTTTCCAATTATATCTTTTATTGGATTCTTAGCATTAATAATTTCTTGTGAGGATGATAAATCCACCAATCCCCAGGATCAGGCTCCAATAGTTCCTCCTCAATCAACAATGGTAATGGACTTTAGTGAGTTCCCAGATACATCATCAGGAGATGGTTTTCAATATGTAGCGGATTCCAGAAACAATTGGGGCTGGGCTTATTGGAATGTTTCAGTTTGGCATTCTGTTTTAACTTTAACCCTCGCCGTTCCAGTAGCAGCTTTTGTTGAAGCCTTTAATCATCAACCAGTTCAACAGCCAGATGGAAGTTGGCTGTGGCAGTATAGTATTTCTGTTCATGAAGTTCTATACACTGCCAAGCTTTATGGAAAAACTGTTACCGAGGGCGTTGAATGGAGAATGCTGCTAACAAAAGATGGTGCTTATACTGATTTTGAATGGTTCATAGGATTTTCCAACCTTCCTGCCACTGAAGGAACATGGACTTTGAACAAAGATCCGAATCTGCCTTCACCATTTTTATATATAGAATGGCATCGTAATACACAGGAAGGTACTGCTGACATTAAATATACTAACATCGTTCCAAGTGTACCTGAGAATGGAAGCTATATATTTTACGGAAAGACAAATGAAATCCCCTATAACAGATTCTACGACATTTTCGGAGCACAAAACAACTATTTAATTAATATTAAATGGAACTATGAACAACTTTTTGGAAGAGTTAAAGATCCAATCCATTTTGAAGATGAGAACTGGCACTGCTGGGATGATAAACTATATGATATAGATTGTCCGTAATAATTTAAATACATTTTCAATTCGTTAAATGGCAGTCGAGTATGACTGCCTTTTTTACGTATATCCATTTCTACCAGCAAGATATGATTATTTAACTTTCAAACATTTATCTTCCGAAATTACGATATTTGTAATAAGCTAATTCAATTACTTTCAAAAATATCCGGGGAGGATGCTATGAAGTTTTTCATATTTATTATTTTTCTTACTGTTCCCACAGTATTATCAGTTGCACAGACAAAATTCGTATCTGAAGAAGACTACCGGAAAGTAGAGTTAGGAATGACTTTTGAAGATGCAGAAAACATATTTGGCGTTCAGGGAATTCTGGACACAACTCTTATTTATATCTGGCCTGATAATAACCTGCAGGTAGAATGGGTGGAAGGAAAGATTAACTCCTATTCAACATCAAGCACTATGTTAAAGGATGGTGAAATAAACGGCTATGAAACATTAAAAGAAGCTTGTGCCGGTCCTGAGGGTCCAATGTCATATAGCAAGACATACGAAGAGGTAGTAAAGCTTATTGGAAAAGAAGGTCAAAAACCCGATTGGGATAGATACCTGTGGTGGGTTAATAAATACAAGAAAATAAAAATTGTATTTCAAGATGGGAAAGTAAAATCGAAAGAAATGTTCTGATAGGTTCATTCCTGTATTTTTGAGGACGGAGTTATTATCAGTTACCATATCCGTCCTCTTAAATTTTTACTACTCTTTTCCTCTTGCTATTCACATCAATAAAAGAGATTTTTGCTTTGGATTTTTGAAAATGCAAAAGGAAGATAAAGAAAAAAATATAACTGTAAACCGTAAAGCAAGGCATGAGTATGCAATATTGCAGATATTTGAAGCAGGAATCGTTCTTGTCGGCACAGAGGTAAAAGCACTCAGGCAAGGCAAGGCGAACCTTGTTGATGGATATGCAAAATTAGAAAAGAATGAAGTCTGGTTGGTCAACATACATATCAGTGAATACACGCAGGGAAACATAAACAACCATGATCCGCGAAGAGAAAGAAAGCTGCTGCTTAACAGGAGTGAGATCAGGAAACTTATTGGCAAAACCAAAGAAAAAGGATTAACTTTGATTCCACTGAGATTATATTTTAAGAACGGAAAAGTGAAGGTTGAACTGGCGTTGGCTAAAGGTAAGAAAGTATATGACAAGCGCAGAGATATTGCAAAAAAAGATTTCCAGAGGGAACAGGAAAGAAGGATTAAATATTAACATAATCGTGTCATTGCGAACGAAGTGAAGCAATCTTATGACAGATTGCTTCGTCGTTACACTCCTAGCAATGACAGGGCATATTAAAGAATGACAAAGATCAAATTTCCATCAATCAACGAACAAATGGACCTCATAAAAAGAGGTGCCAGTGAAATTATTCCTGAAGATGAATTAGTAAAAAAACTCGAACGATCTCTGAAGGAAGGGGAACCACTAAATATAAAGCTCGGCTGTGATCCTTCACGACCTGATCTTCATATCGGGCATTCAGTTGTTTTAAGAAAGCTGGCGCAATTTCAATCACTCGGACATCTGGCCATATTAATTATCGGCGACTTTACGGGAATGATTGGAGATCCTTCAGGAAGAAGTGCAACTCGTCCTGCATTAACATTAAAAGAAACAAGAGAACACGGTGGAACGTATTTCCTGCAGGCTTCTAAAATACTTGATGCGAAGAAGACAAAGATTGTTTATAACTCCGATTGGCTTGGAAAAATGAGTTTTGAAGACGTAATCAAGCTTGCTGCAAAATACACAGTTGCACGTATGCTAGAGCGAGACGATTTCACCAAACGATATAAATCAGGTGAACCCATAAGTATTCACGAGCTTCTCTATCCTCTTGCACAGGCTATGGATTCTGTTGCAATTAAAAGCGATGTTGAACTGGGAGGAACCGATCAGAAGTTTAACCTTCTGGTTGGAAGAGATATACAAAGAGAGAATGGACAGGAACCACAGGTTATTTTAACAATGCCGCTACTTGTTGGAACAGATGGTGTAGAGAAGATGAGCAAATCATACGATAACTATATCGGGATTTCTGATTCTCCAAAAGAAATTTATGGAAAGACACTTTCAATACCAGACAATTTGATTTATATTTTTTTCGAACTTGCCTCAGACATTCCCTCTTCAGAATTAAAGGAAATTAAAAAACTGCTTGATGATCCAAGCATTAATCCACGGGATATAAAAAGAAAACTTGCTCGCACTTTTGTAAAAATGTATCATAACGAAGAGGCAGCTATTCAGGCACAGGAAGAGTTCGACAGGATCTTTATTAAAAAAGAGATCCCGGACGAAGTTGAAGAATTTAAGATCGATGACAATAACTCAGAGTTTAATATATTAGACCTGGTTTTGAAAGTTAATTTTGCTCCATCAAAGGGTGAAGCCAGAAGATTGGTTTTACAGGGTGGTGTCTCAATCAATGGAAATAAAATTACTGACTCTAATTATTCGACTAAATTATCAGATGGAATGATTCTTAAAGTAGGTAAAAGAAAATTCATTAAATTTGTTAAGTAACTTAAGGAGGGAACCAAATTGTACAGACCCAGCAAAATCTTTTTTACCAAGGGAGTTGGTAGAAGCAAAGAATATTTAACTTCATTTGAATTAGCACTAAGATCTGCTAGAATTGAAATGTGCAACCTTGTTTCAGTAAGCAGCATATTTCCGGTAAACTGTCGAAGGGTAACAATAGAAGAAGGAATTAAAGAAATTGATCCCGGACAGATTGTTCATGCTGTAATTGCCAGGAATTCTACAAATGAACCTAACAGGCTCGTTGCTGCATCCCTTGGTGTTGCATTACCTACCGATAAAAATGCTTATGGTTATCTATCCGAGCACCATCCGTACGGACAAACAGAAAAAATTGCTGGTGAATACGCTGAAGATCTTGCTGCTACTATGCTTGCAACAACGCTCGGGATTGAATTTAATTCTGACACAGATTGGAATGAGCGCGAGGATATTTATAAAATGTCTGGCAAGATCGTAAAAACATTTAACATCACTCAATCCGCTGAAGGGGACAAAAACGGTTTGTGGACAACCGTTATTGCTGCGGCTATCCTACTACCATAGCAAGGTTTCGTGGAACGCGAATTAATTGACTGGATAGTATTTTGGATTGTAGTTGCCATTCTCTTTTATATTGATCTTTATGTAAGTGAAAGAAGAGTAGGCAGGATTACATTAAAAGCCAGTCTTATCTGGAGTGCTGTATGGATTGGTGCAGCACTGCTCTTCAACCTTTTCCTCTATTTCGATTTAGGCCAACAAAAAGCTTTAGAATTCCTTACAGGTTATCTGATTGAGAAATCTTTATCTGTCGATAACCTTTTTGTTTTTATACTGATCTTCAGTGTGATGAATGTAAAGCCTGAGAACCAACCACACGTTTTGAAATGGGGAATTTTAAGTGCGATTGTTTTCAGGATAATATTTATTGTAGCAGGCGTTGGACTAATAAATCTTTTTGAACCCATAATTTATATTTTTGGATTGATTCTTCTCTATGCAGCATACAAAATGGCTTTTGGAGGTGAGCACAAAGTTGATGTTGAAAACAACTGGCTTGTAAAACTCGCAACAAGATATTTGAGCTTTGCACCCGGTTACCAGGGAAGTAAATTTTTTATCACAGAAGGTGGTAAACGATATGCCACAACAATGTTCATTACTTTCCTTTTGATTGAATCTTCGGATATTGTTTTTGCAGTTGATTCCATTCCTGCAATTATAGCAATCACGAAAGATGAGTTTATAATCATCTCATCAAATATATTTGCAATACTTGGTTTGCGTGCACTTTATTTTGCTTTAGCAGGAATAGTTGATTTATTTATTTATCTGAAGTACGGAGTTGCGCTAATCCTATTTTATGTCGGAGTAAAGATGATGATCTCCGAGTGGTACCATATTCCTACTGAGATTTCACTAGCTGTGATCTTAATTGTGCTAACTGGTTCGGTTGTTCTATCTTTAATATTCAGAAAGAAAGAACCTCTATAGGAAGATTAAGAGTAGGAGTAGGAGTAGGAGTAAGAGTAATTTTCAAATTTCTTACTCTTAATCTTACTCTTTTTTCTATCTTATCAGAACCATTTTCTTTGTCTCAACAAAATCCCCAACTC
>JBATIA010000096.1:0-7080 GCA_049667415.1 Ignavibacteriaceae bacterium | reverse complement strand
GATATGAATACTTCCATAGGAAACCTAATATCATTTTTGATTCGGCTCACAATACTGAAGGTGTTTATAACTTTCTTGATGAATTCAGCAAAGAAACAGGTCTCTACAGTAAAAAGTCTTTGCTATTTGGCGCAATGAGGGACAAAGCAATTGGAGAAATGCTAAAATTGCTTTCTAAGTCTTTCGAACAAATATTTATAACTGAAATAAATTACGAAAGAGCAGCAAGTTTAGAAGAAATAAATAAAGAATGCGAATCGTTGAATATCAGTTCCTCACCAGTAAGAGATCCAGCAGGATTTGTCCTAGAATTCAAAGAACGTTCTAAAGATGAGTGCCTCGTGGTATTGGGAAGTATGTATTTATTAGGTGAAATTAAGGCGGCTTATGTCAATTAACAGAACTTGACATTTAAGTATTTAACATTTATGTTTCGGTGAGCCGCAAAAACCTATCAATAAATAAACAAATTTTGTTATCGTTAATAAATTGTTCCCCAAACTCATAGGCTGGTAAAAACCAGTTAAAAATTTATGTAAAACAATTATACCTTCATTTTGACAACAACAACTCAGGGTTAAAATTATGCCAATGGATATATCCGAACTTAAATCAAAGAAGATCGTAGAGCTTAATGATATAGCTAAAGATCTCAAAATTGCTGGTTACAGTGATCTTCGAAAGCAAGAATTAATTTTCAAAATTTTAGAGGCTCAGACTTCTAAAGACGGGCTCACATTCTCCAAAGGAGTTTTGGAAGTTTTACCTGATGGATACGGTTTCCTGAGATCATCCGACTACAACTATCTTCCTTCACCGGATGATATTTATGTATCACCTTCGCAAATAAAGAAATTTAGTTTGCGAACCGGTGATTTTGTTAGCGGTCAGGTCCGACCTCCAAAAGAAGGTGAAAGATTCTTTGCATTGCTTCGGGTTGAGGCAGTAAATGGATTAGCTCCTGAAAACATTCGTGAAAGAACTTTATTTGATAACCTTGTTCCAGTTTATCCAACTAAGAAAATAAATTTAGAATCTGCGCCCGGCGAATATTCAATGAGAGTTATGGATATGCTTGCACCAATTGGTAAAGGACAAAGAGGATTAATAGTATCTCCACCCAAAAGCGGTAAAACTGTATTGCTACAAAAAATAGCTAACTCGATTACAAGGAATCATCCTGAAATAAAATTAATTGTTTTGTTAATTGATGAACGACCTGAAGAAGTAACCGACATGGAAAGATCAGTTCAAGGTGAGGTAATCAGTTCAACTTTTGATGAACCTGCTGACAGACATGTACAGGTTGCAGACATGGTAATTGAAAAAGCAAAACGTATGGTTGAAGCAAATGAGCACGTTGTTATTTTACTAGATAGTATAACAAGATTAGCCCGAGCTCATAATATTGTTGTTCCACACAGTGGTAGAATCCTTTCTGGTGGTGTTGATTCGAACGCGCTTCATAAACCAAAACGATTTTTTGGTGCAGCAAGAAACACAGAAGATGGAGGCAGTTTAACAATTATAGCTACAGCTTTGATTGATACCGGCAGTAGAATGGATGACGTTATATTTGAAGAATTTAAAGGAACAGGTAATATGGAACTTGTTCTTAATCGCGATTTAAGTGATAGAAGAATCTTTCCTGCTATTGATGTTAATCGTTCAGGTACAAGAAGGGAAGACCTATTAATTAAAGAAGATGACTTAGGAAAGATCTGGATACTTAGAAAAATCCTAAGTGATTTTAGCCCTGTCGAGGCAATGGAATTCCTGATTGACAAGATCAGAGGCACTAAGAATAACAAGGATTTCTTAAATAACATGAATAACTAATAGTTATTCATTTAATTACCTGCAACTAATTTTACCTTGATTATTATTTTGATCTGAAGGAACTTGCCTTAAAAAAATATAATAAAGTGAAAAAAATATTATTCAGCATTTTTCTTCTGTATACTTCAGTTTTTGGGCAACCTAACAATCAACGACCAACATCTTTACCGAAACTTCCCTTTGAATCTGAAATAATCTCTATTCCAAGAGTTGATGGCGATTTTTCAGTCTACTTTATATATAAAATGCCTTATAAATTGATGGTTTTTGAAAGAGTGGATGAAACTTTCAGTGCAAATTTTCGGGTTATTGTAGAAATATCCGATGAAAATTCAGAACTTGTTAAAAGAGATATAAAAGACAGTAAGATTTCGGTAAAAGACTTTGAATCTACTAATGACCATATGCTGTTTCTTCAGGAATATCTATCATTCAAACTTAAACCTAATGAGTATAAATTTTCTGCAATAATTTCAGATTTGAATTCCACTGGTGAGTTATCCTTAAAGCCTGAAAAGATAAAACTCGGTCAAGATGTATATAAAAAAGTCTTGCGCCCTTTTATTATACATGCGAATGAGATTAATTGTAATAATAACAGAGCTTTTCTACTAGCAAATTCAGGTGGTAACATTCCTTTTAGCAGCGACATCTATCATCTTATTATTCCCGTTAGTGATACTTTGATAAAAGAGCTTAGTATATCTATTGAAAATAATGATGAAAATATTTTCTCAGAAGAGGTTAATGAATCTTATATAATTCCAATTGGAGTTACTATATGTGAAAATAATTTAGCCGCAACCACTGATTCAGCAAATATCTCAATTAGAAATTTTGTATTGAGAAATGTCAATGAGAGACTTAGGGAAGGAAAAGTAGTCCTTAAAATATCAAATGAAGAAAATGAAATTGATGAAGAATATGAATCACAGGTAATCTGGATTAATAAACCATTCTCATTATTGGATAATGAAAAGGCTATAGAATTTTTAAGTTATATAGAATCGGATTCGGTAGTCTCCTTGCTTTTAGATGAAGACGAATCAGATTATCCCAAAGCCTTAAATGATTATTGGAAGAAATTTGATCCGACTACGGAAACAGCTTACAACGAAATTATGTTCGAATATTATAGCCGGGTAGATTATGCGCTAAAAGAATTCAGGGCAATCAGTAATTCTGATGGGGCTAAAACAGATAGAGGAATGATTTATATTAAATTTGGAAATCCAGAGAAAATAGAACGAATATCAAATCCCGAAGGTCTAATTATAGAAAGCTGGACTTATCTTAATCCGGAAAGAAAGTTTTCTTTTGTCGATAAAAAAGGAACCGGTAACTTCATATTGATTGAAGAATAATGTCCAGAATTGTTTTTACATGTGGTGACATAAATGGGATAGGACCAGAAATTGCGGTAAAGGCACTAAATAAGATTTCATCAAAAAGTAAAAAAACTCAGCTTATCCTAGTGATTCCTGAGAATGTATTCACAACAACAAAAAAAATAGTCAGATCCAATTTCAATTACTACTTAACTGACGATATAAAATCTTTAGTCTCTTCTGATGAACAAGTGCAAATTCTCACAATAAAATCCTTCACACAGAGAATTGGTAAACCTACTATTTCATCCGGTGGAGCATCTTATCTGGCTTTACAAACTGCATTCAATTTATTAAAGAATAATATTGCTGATGCAGCCGTTACTGCTCCTGTTTCAAAGACCGCACTAAATTTTGCAGGTGTTAAATATCCAGGACAAACTGAGATGTTTGCAGACTGGATTGGGGTAAAAAACTTTGTTATGACGTTTTTATCAAAGAGATTAAGGGTTAGTCTTTATTCAATTCATATTCCGTTAAAAGAAGTTTCTAAGTCAATAAATTCAAATAAGTTTAAAGCTAAACTTAATGTTGTAATAAGTATGTTAAGAGACGATTTGGGAATACATAATCCCAGAATTGCAGTTTTAGGTTTAAATCCTCATGCCGGCGAGAATGGTATTATTGGAAGAGAAGAGAAGGATGTTTTAGAGAAAGTTATTAATGACAAAAATTATAGCGGAATAGTAGAAGGACCGTTTTCAGCCGATGCCTTCTTTGCAAACAGAAGATTCAAAGACTTTGATTTAGTGTTTGGACTTTACCACGACCAGGTATTAATACCATTTAAGTACATTAACTCAGGAATGGGAGTTAATTATACAGCGGGTTTACCTATAATTAGAACTTCACCCGATCATGGTACTGCGTATGATATCGCTGGAAAAGGAATTGCTGACGAAACAAGTATGATTGAAGCGTACAAATACGCGGAACTTATCATAAAAAATAGGAAGAAAAATCAGCTCGTAATATGAAGGTAAAACCGTACGAAAAACTTTCTGATGTTTATAACGGTTTAATGAAAAACGTTAACTATACGAACTGGTCCAAATACATTCTTGAAATTGCTGAAGAATATATTCAAGATGGCAATCAGGTTCTTGAATTAGCTGCAGGTAATTGTAAAATGGCTGAATTATTATCAAGGAGATATAAGAACTATATTGGAACAGATATTAGCATTTCAATGCTTAAATCAGGTAACAATAATGGAATTAAAAAAGTTTGCTGTGATATGACAGAACTTCCGCTTAAGGATAAATTCGATTTTGTTTTTTCAGCTTTTGATAGTGTTAATTATATCTTAAAACAAAAAACACTTTCCAGATTATTTAAGGAAGTTTATCTTTTACTTGCCGATGATGGTATTTTTTCGTTCGATGCAAGTCTGGAAAGTAATAGTTTAAATTTTTTAATAGGAAAAACAACCAAAGATTGTTATAACGGTTTTTCCTTTACAAGAACTAACCGATATAGCAAAAGAAATAGGATTCATTATAATAGTTTTATTATTACGAACGAATCAGGAGCTAAGGTTAAAGAAGTGCATAAACAAAAAATATATGATATTAAAACATACTTTAAGCTTGCAGAGGAAGCTGGCTTTCATACCGAAGCTTGTTACGAATGTTTCACATTTAATGATATAAATCCTGAATCCGAAAGAGCTCAGTTTGTAATGCGGAAGGCAAACTAATGATGCTATCATTCGACAATGTTGAATTTCATTACAGGAATCAGGCTGTATTTACTAACCTGAATATGGAATTGGATTATGGTGAGTTCGTTTTTGTAATTGGTAAAAGCGGTATTGGTAAAAGTACCTTGATGCAACTAATTTATATGAATATATCTCCACTGTCTGGAACCGTCCGCATTGCCGAGTTTGATTCTCAGACAATTAAGCCTTCACAAATTCCTCTGCTCAGAAGGAAAGTAGGCGTGATCTTCCAGGACTTCAAGCTGCTGCCTGATAGAAATGTTTTTCAAAATCTCGCATATGTAACTAAAGTAATCGGAACTCCTTCAAAAGAAGCGAAGAAAAAAATTAATGACGTGCTTTCTGAGGTGGGTCTTTCACATAAAAGACTCAATATGCCTAACGAACTTTCCGGAGGAGAGCAGCAGCGTGTGGCAATTGCAAGAGCAATAATAAATGATCCCATACTTATTCTGGCCGATGAACCTACTGGTAATCTTGATCCGGAAACATCAGGAGATATTTTAGCACTTCTAAAAAAAATAAATAAACGTGGAACAGCAGTTTTAGTTGTTACACATAATTATGAATTGGTGAAAAAGGCTAATGAAAGGATCATCAAACTGGAAGATGGCAAAGCAATAAAAGCAAAAATAAAACAGAAGATCGAAAATTAATTTTTTAGCCTGAGTTTTTCTGAAACTTTCTTATTTACTTCATTTATACTTCCCAGACCGTCTATTGAGATTACACTACTTTGTTTATTGTAGTACTCTAAAACCGGCTCAGTATTTTTCCTGAAAACATTTAAACGATTTCTAACTACTTCTTCTTTATCATCATCCCGCAAATAGAAACTGTTCTCTGCATCGCAATTGGGACAATTTCTTTTATCTTCAATATCTTTCAATACAAAAATCTGTCCACAGTTTTTACATGCTCTTCTATTCCCGATTCTTTTAACCAGTTCGTTATCGTCGGCTGTTATATTTACAACACTTACATCCTTAATCTTCATTTCATTTAAAAGTTTATCAAGGGCAGTAGCTTGCTTAACCGTTCTCGGGAATCCATCTAAAATAAATCCTTTTGAGCAATCAGGTTTATGTAATCTTTCCTGGATTATGCCAATCATAATATCGTCTGGTACCAAATCACCCCTGTTCATAATTTCCTGGGCTTTTTTACCGAGTTCGGTTTTGTCCTTTACTGCCTGTCTGAGAATATCACCTGTTGAGATATGTGGAATGTTTAAATTGGAAGAAATAAGTTTTGCCTGTGTGCCTTTACCAACACCTGGGGCACCAAAAAGTATTAGTCGCATAAGTATTATCTTTTTTATTGCAAATTATAAAATTATAAACGCACTCTCAAGCTTTCGGTGGAGAAAATTTCAGTGGATTTACATTTTTTAGATTGTAGAAGAAATCCTGAAGAAGTTTTTTACTTTCTTCTGCGTAAACTCCCGAATAAACTTTTATTTTATGATTGGTTTTTCCATCTTCAGCCAGGTTATAAATGCTGCCACAAGCACCAAACTTTGGATCAAAAGTGGAGAAGAATAATTCTTTAATTCTTGATGCAAGCAAAGCACCGGTACACATTATACAAGGCTCAAGCGTAACGTAAATAGAGCATTCATTTAATCGCCAGTTACCAAGATGATTTGCTGCAGCAGTTAATGCAATCATTTCTGCGTGAGCGGTAGCATCTTTTAGTCTTTCAACCTGGTTGTAACCGCGGCCAATTATCTTATTATCTTTAACTACAACAGCACCAACAGGAACTTCATTTTCTTCTAAAGCCTTTTCAGCTTCCTGCAGTGCTGCAAACATAAAACGGTATTTCTGCTCATCGAAGATCATCGGGTTATAAAACTCCAAAATACAATTTCCTCCACAGGAGTCCTTCGGACAAATCATAAATAAATTTCAAATTCAAATTTCCAACTCATTATGAAGAAAATTCTGAATTTTGAATTTGGTCATTAGAGCTTGTTTGCTTTTTGTTGTTTAAGATTTGTGATTTAAGTTTGTACGCCCGCAGGGATTCGAACCCCGAACCCTCAGATCCGAAGTCTGATGCTCTATCCAGTTGAGCTACGGGCGCATAATATATGTTGTAAAAATAGAGATGATTGCCTGTATAAAC
>JBATIA010000095.1:0-1600 GCA_049667415.1 Ignavibacteriaceae bacterium | reverse complement strand
AAACATCATCGATTACAAGGATGAAAAGATTGAGTATCTGGAACGAGTTGTAATTAAGGAAGGCTCCAAAATTTCAATCATCCCTGTTCAAACAATTAAGTGGATTGAAGCACAGGATGATTACGTTATGATTAATTGTGACCAGGGAAGATTCCTGAAACAAAAAACAATGAAGTACTTTGAAAACCATCTCAATGAAAATAATTTTATTAGAATACACCGTTCTTACATAATAAACGTAGATTTCATTCAACACCTTGAACAGATGGGAAAAGAATCATATCAAATTATATTAAAAAACAGCAAACAACTCCCGGTTAGCAAAACGGGGCTCGCAAAGCTGCGGAATACACTTTGATCAAAAGCTGTGGTGGTATATAGGTACAGAGTATAATTTTTGAACATTATACCAATATACCTTATTTCCTTATACCAGGTTTACTATCAAGCAAATTGAATCTCTCCATCCTGATGAATATATTTGTCCTGTCCAACCAGGAGTATTAAATGATTTTAGACAGAGACCTTCTCTCTATACAGGAAGCTCGCAACTTAGCTGCGAAAGCTAAAGATGCTCAGCTCGAATATCAGTTCTTTAGTCAACAGCAAGTTGATAAAATAGTAAAAGCAATGGCAGAAGCTGGATATAATGCCTCAGAGAAACTTGCAAAAATGGCATGCGATGAAAGCGGCTTTGGTATTTATGAAGATAAGATCATTAAAAATCAGTTCAGCACAAAGAATGTTTATGATTCTATAAAGAATCTTAAGACGGTAGGTATAATATCAGAAGAAGCTAACGGAAAGGTTTTAAAGATTGCCGCACCAATGGGAGTGGTTTGTGCTTTAATTCCATCCACCAATCCAACTTCAACAGCAATGTTTAAAGCATTGATTTCATTGAAAAGCAGGAATGCTTTAGTTGCCAGTCCTCATCCCAAGACTTCAAAGTGTACTGCCGAAGCATTAAAGATTTTAGCTGAAGCTGCTGAAAACGCTGGTGCACCAAAAGGTTTAATTCAATGTATAAGCGAACCTACGATTGAAGGAACTGATGCATTGATGCACAATAAAAATATTGCAATAATCCTGGCTACCGGAAGCACACCAATGGTAAAATCAGCTTACAGTTCAGGTAAACCCGCGTACGGAGTTGGACCAGGAAATGTTCCTGCATTCATTGAACGTACTGCGAATTATCAGAAAGCAGTTGCAGATATTATTTATGGAACTACATTCGATAATGGTACGCTTTGCTCTTCTGAGCAATCAATGATTGTTGACATTTCATTAAAAGAAAAAGTTATAGAAGAAGCCAAAGCTCAAGGCTGTTATTTTGTAAATGCAGAAGAGAAGGAAAAACTTGCACAAGCAATTCAGACAAACCTTAGAATAAATCCCGACATAGTTGGTAAGCCTGCAACATTCATAGCTAACTATGCTGGGTTTGAAGTACCTGAAAACACAAAAGTATTAGTTGCAACTTGTTATGATGTTGGGAAGGAAGAACCACTCTCAATTGAAAAACTTTCTCCGGTTTTATCTTTTTATGTTGTAGACGGCTGGCTGGAAGGCTGTCACCGATGTATTGATCTTTTGC
>JBATIA010000094.1:0-5463 GCA_049667415.1 Ignavibacteriaceae bacterium | reverse complement strand
TGAATTCATCTAGAAAGTTATAAACACCTTCAGGATTGTGTGCCGAATCAAAAATAATTGTAGGCTTTCTATGAAAGTATTCATATCTGCCTTGCAAACCCGTATTTCTGACAACGTCTGAAATTCCAGATAAGTATTTTTCTTTATGCACAACTGTAAATGTTTTTGAAATAGTCAAAGCAGCAAGAGCGGCATTAATTTTTTGATAGTTCCCTTTCAGCGGAGGATTAATCTCAGCCTGGATACTGTCATTAATTAAAACTTTAAAATTATTTTTATTATTGGAAATAAAATCCTTCAATTTAAATAATTTACTATCTGTTTCTTTGCATTTCTGTTCAATAATTTCAGTAGCTTCTTTTTCCAGTATCCCTGTAAATACTCTGACACCGTCTTTTATTATCGCAGCTTTTTCTGATGCAATTTGAGCAATAGTGTTTCCAAGTACATTCGTGTGTTCTAGACTTATAGTTGTAATCACAACAGCTAACGGATTTAATACATTTGTTGCGTCTAATCTACCACCAAGCCCGGTTTCAATTACACAAATATCAGTTTTCTTTTCCAAAAAATATTTAAATGCCATTGCTGTAGTCACTTCAAAAAATGTGAGTTGATGTTCGTCTATATATTTTTCGTACTCCTCAACGAAACCTGCAATGTATTCATCATCAATTTGTTCTCCATTAATTACAATTCTTTCATTAAATTTTACAAAATGTGGTGAAGTATATAATCCAATTTTATAACCAGACTCCTGCAAAATGCTTGCAATGAATGATGAAGTACTTCCCTTTCCATTCGAACCAGCAATGTGAATTGTTTTTAAAGAGCTTTGGGGATTTCCTAAGTGTTCAAGAAATCTGATAGTGTTATCCAACCCAAGTTTAATTCCGAACGTATGAAGGGAAAAAAGCTTTTTAAGTGAAGTTTCTACATCCATCTAATTAAAGAATATAAGAGGCAGTGAGTGATGAAATTTTTTCTATGGACATTTTTTCACAGTATTCTTTAAGCTGCTGAACAATTTTCCCAGCGGCTGAAGGATCTATAAAATTTAATGTGCCTATTTGAACAGCTGAAGATCCCGCTATCATAAATTCAATTACATCTTTCCAATCCATTATCCCACCAATTCCGATAATTGGTATATCAACTTCACGGGATATTTCCAGGACTTTAGCCAGTGCTACAGGTTTAATTGCTGGTCCTGACAATCCACCAGTAATATTATTAATTTTTGGTTTACGAGTATTAATATTGAACGCTGCACCAACCAAAGTGTTAATCGCAGATACGGCATCTGCTCCATTATCTTTAGCTGCCTTTGCAAATGCAGCTATGTACGAAACATTTGGGGACAGCTTTATTATTATCGGTTTGCCTGTTGTGGCTCTTACTTTATCAGTGATTTTTGCAACTGCATTTAAATCATTACCAAAAATTAAACCTCCCTCTCTCACATTCGGACAGGATATATTTATTTCAAAAGCTTTAATTGTTTCTTCCGTGGTAAGTATTCGTGTACATTCAATATACTCTTCAATTGTGCTGGCAGCTATATTACAAATAAGGGGCACATCAAACTTTTTCAAGAACGGAATTTTTTCTTTAAGGAATATTTCAACTCCAACATTAGCCAGGCCTATCGCATTTAGCATTCCGGCAGGTGTTTCAGCAATTCTTTGTGGTGGATTACCCTTTCGAGGTTTAAGGCTAAGCGATTTAGTAACTATTGCACCTAATTTGTTAAGGTCTGTAAATTCTGAAATCTCATTGCCATAGCCCACAGTTCCTGATGCAAGCATAATGGGATTTCTGAGAGCAAGGGATCCAACTTTTACAGACAGATCTATATTCATTAAATTACAACATCCTTAATATTAAATACGGGTCCATCTTTACAAACAAGCAAATATTTTTCCTTATCTTCGATTGATTCTATAGGACATCCCTGGCAGATTCCAAATCCGCAGGCCATAGCACACTCAGTAGAGACTTCACAATCGAAATTATTTTTCAGACAAAACTCCTTTAAAGCTCGAAGCATTAAAGTGGGTCCGCATGCGAATATTTTTACTTTTTTTGATTTGAGCAATTCAATATTTTCTTTAAGTAACTGTACAACGTTTCCTTTAAAACCACGTGAGCCATCTTCAGTTGCTTCTTTAACATTTTTCAGATTATATGTTATTACATCATCCTTACTTCTTCCACCTATAAAAGAAAGAATATCTTTTTTCCCATTCAGCGCACGAGTAAAATAAGGAAATGGTGCTGCACCTAATCCACCTGCAACTATCACAGCAGTTTGGTATTCCCCATCAAGATTAAATCCATTTCCGAGAGGACCAAGAATATCTAATTCTGATCCTTTAGGTTTATGAGCAAGAATGTTTGTTCCTTCTCCCATAATATTGAACATCAGGTAAAGGTGTTCTCCGTCCACATCACAAACACTAAACGGTCTTCTCAGCAATGGAGATACCCTCTCTGAAACTCTGACATTTAAGAATTGTCCGGGTTTAATAATAGCACTGATTTCAGGTGCATTAACCTTCAGGAGATAAATACGATTATCTATTTCTATCGTTTCTTCAACTGGTGCGTTAATTATATACAATTTTTAGTAATCCCAATTATCTATGTTTATTTAATTTTTATCGATGTGCCCAAGGTTGGTAGAGAATCAGAGATAATTTCTAATAAGTTTTTATTTGAAGAAAATTAACGAACAACTGATTTATTTCAAAATGTTTCAGGTTATCGTCTTCTTCAGTCAGTCCATTTATTCATTTTCAATCTCACTTATCTTATCCAGTCTCTTCTGATGCCTTCCTCCTTCAAACTCAGTTGAAAGCCATTCAATCACTATTTCCTTAATGGATTCTTCACCGAGCGTTTTTGCACCAACAACAAGCACATTTGCATTATTGTGTGCCCGGGAACTTTTTGCAGAGAAATTATTATAGCAAGTTGCTGCACGAATCCCTTGTATTTTATTTGCAGTAATGGCAGAAGGAATTCCCGTAGCATCAATTAAAATTCCAAAATCACTCTCATTAGTCGCCACACTTATTGCTACTTTCTTTGCAAAATCCGGATAGTCACAGGAATTTTCATCATATGTTCCTGCATCTGTCACTCGGTAACCTTTTTCAATTAAATATTTAAATAAAACATTTTTAAGTCTAAACCCAGTGTGATCGCTACCCAGGATTATTTCATTTTTATGAGAGGAATAATGCCTGTTGGATTTAATTTGGATTTCTTGACTGTATTCCTTTTCTACAACATCTATTTTTGAGGATCGAATTCTATCGAGAGCGAGAGGAGTGATTAAAGTATCTTTAGTTTTTACTAGGACTTTAATCCCCTGTTTTTCAAGTTCTATAATTTCACGTTCAGTTATTACCTTTTTCATTTAAAATATTACAGGTGGTCGTTCAATTTATTAAGCTTAAGGTGATCAATAATATTTTTAACATCCTGTGCTTTATCTCTCTTGCAAATTAGTAAAGTATCTTTATAATTTATTACAATAATATTGTCTAATCCTATTACAGCAGTGAATTTATCAGGTGAGTATATATATGAATCCATAGCCATGTCTGTGTAAATACTGCCTATCTTAACATTTCCGTCCTCATCCTTTTCACTTAGCTGGTAAACTGCTTCCCAACTTCCAACGTCACTCCAACTAAAGTTACCTTTTACAAGAAATACGTTTCCAGATTTTTCCATAATACCATAATCGATAGAGACACTTCTTAGCTGCCCATAAATATTTGAAAGGATATTCGTAAAGTCGGGTGAATTGATTTGATCTAATATTTGAATAAGACCTTCGTAGAGATCGGGCATATGCATCTTAATTTCATTAATGATTGTTTCTGTTCTCCAAATAAACATTCCACTGTTCCAGAAGAAATCACCACTTTTTATAAAATTAACTGCAGTATTATAGTTTGGTTTTTCAGCAAAAGTTAAAACCTTAAAAACATTATCTTTTCCAGAATCTTCATCTATCTGAATGTATCCATATCCAGTTTCCGGTCGCGTTGGTTCAATCCCAATTGTAACAAGTGCAGGATTTTCTGTTGCAAATTGTGCAGCAGCTTTTAATGTCTTTACGAAGTTTTCAGTATCCTTGATAATATGATCGGCTGGGAGTACAAAAGTTACAGCATCAGATGCTCTTTCCTGTATAATTATTGAAGCCAACCCAATACAAGCTGCAGTATTTCTGCCAAATGGTTCAACAATTATATTTTCAGGTGGAATATCAGGAAGCTGTTCAGCTACTCCATCTCTCTGTTTTTCGTTTGTAACAATTAAAATATTTTCTTTTGGACAAAGTTGACTTATCCTAGCAACTGTATCCTGAATCATGGTATTTTCACCGAAAATCCTAAGCAATTGCTTTGGATTTTTCTTTTTACTTCGGGGCCAAAATCTTGAACCAACTCCTCCAGCCATTATAATAGCAAATAAATTCATTTTTTACACCTGAATACCTTTTTTCAAATATTTTCTAGCAAACTCCTCAGATCTACTTAGATAGCCGGAAATATCCACTTCCTTTTTCTTAACAATTGCAACTATAACAATTAAACATGCCCGTAACGCTTCGATAACTGATTTGTCAACCACCAGACTTCCTGCTACAATTTCATTGAATGCAGATGAAATTATCAAGTGCATTTTCGTAAGTATTTTAAAGCCCCTTTGATTTGAAAGAGAAGCATTATCTTCCATTATTTCAGAATAATCATTTAATTCTTTATGATCTATTTTGCTTAAAGTCATTCGTTTAAGTATTTCATCTAAATATTTTATGGGTTCGAGTATCTTTTTTTCAAATTCGAGTAATGAATTCATTGGTTTCTCGGCATCTTTTACAACCACAGTTTTACCGATAGTTCCTTCCTCATTTACCATTATCTGGCCTGCCAAATTACTTCTATCAACTAATTCAACATCTATTATTCCCGCATCTCCATTATTGATTTTATTGAAAGCATCCTTATATACTTGCGGACTTACGTTTTCTAAAAACTGATTTAGATCTCTTATTAAATACCTGCTATGTTCCCTGAATTGTTCTGATATTTTCACAAAATCAACTTTGCCCTGTGTTAGAAAAGAGTAAATCTCATTTAATCTTATTGCAAGTTTAGATAGCTCAGTAGATTTTTTCATCTTTAGAAATTCCGCACCGACATCCGGAGCAGTAATTATAGTTTCTCGCAACAATCCAACAACTTCAATTTGTTGAGCATTCAGACGGAGATTATTCGCCGCAGAAGTTATGCTTTGAATTAAATAGATTTTTGTTAGATCCATGGACTTTTATAAAAGAAGAAGTTGATGCTAAAGATATTCAAGAGTCCTTAGTAAAAATACTTAGAATATCTTTAAGTATTTTCAGATTGAAATATATATTTATTGACTATTATATAC
>JBATIA010000093.1:0-13105 GCA_049667415.1 Ignavibacteriaceae bacterium | reverse complement strand
GCTCAGGAAGATGTAACAAGGGTTTGGAAAGATTATGAGAGAATGGCTTCTTGGGATCCGGAAAAGAGTGAAGAATAAATTTAGAAAATAAAAAACTGAAGGTTTAATAATGGATCTATCAACAACTTACTTAGGCTTAAAACTTAAATCGCCAATTGTTCCTTCTGCAGGACCTCTATCGCAGGAAATATCCAACATTAAATTAATGGAAGATGCCGGTGCTGGTGCAGTTGTTCTCTATTCGTTATTTGAAGAGCAGCTTGAGCATGAGTCATTAGAACTTCATCATCACATTGATGCTACTGCTGAAAGTTTTGCTGAAGCAATAAGCTATTTTCCTGAACCCTTCGAGTATAAACTGGGTCCTGAAGAATATCTGAATCATATAAGAAAAATGAAAGAAGCAGTCGATATCCCGGTAATTGCAAGTTTAAATGGTAAATCGCTCGGTGGATGGATTGATTATTCAAAGCAGATTGAACAGGCAGGCGCTGATGCACTTGAACTTAACATTTATTTTATTGCTACTGACATGGATCAGAAAAGTGAAGAGCTTGAGAAAAGATATGTTCATATAGTAAAGAGATTGAAGTCTGAAATTAAAATACCTATTTCTGTTAAGATGCATCCATTCTTTAGCTCGGTAGCCCATATGGCAAAAGAGTTAAGCCATGCAGGAGCAGATGGATTGGTTCTCTTCAACAGGTTTTATCAGCCGGATATCAATCTTGAAACACTTGAAGTTGAACCAAATGTTATACTTAGTACTCCATTTGCAATGAGACTTCCATTAAGATGGATTGCAATACTATATGGAAGGACAAATGCTGACCTGGCTGCTACCAGCGGCATTTATACTGCTGAGGATGTGTTAAAAATGATTATGGCCGGCGCAAAGGTTACTCAAATGCTTTCGTGCTTGTTAAAGTTTGGTATCGGGCATATTGCGGATGTTACTTCCAAGATGAAACTATGGATGGAAGAAAAAGAATACGAATCAGTTGAGCAGATGCGCGGAAGTATGAGCTATATGAATGTTGATGACCCGGCAAAGTTTGAGCGTGCAAACTATATGAAGGTTTTGCACTCATATAAGTAATATTTCTTCATAGCCTCCTAATACCATTGCGGGCAAAATTGCTGTCCTCTAACTACTGTCCTGTTAATTTTTGTCCGCGATGGTTTTTTATTGTTACAAATCACAACCTCTGTTTCCAAAGTTCACCATTTGAACCAATAAGCCTATCTTAACGTTTATTCAAATAAAATATTAGACAAAATGGTTTTATTCTTCACAATATTCTTTACTGTTTACACAGCCCTTAATTACTACATATTTATTAGGGGATGGCAGGCGCTTTACACGCTTCCTGTTTTCAAACCGTTTTATGTTGTATTCTTTGTAATTATTGCATACGGTTACGTTATTGCTAAGGTTCTTTACAAATATCTCCATCCGCTTGCTTATGATATTATTCTCGGTGCCGGAGCCATCTGGTTTGCATTCCTGGTTTATTTTATTCTTCTACTTTTAGGACTGGATATTATTCGTCTGCTCGAATCCTTCTTTCATTTTCTTCCGAAGTTTATTTACAACAATTATGAACAGACCAAGAAAATAACCGTAATCGTAGTAATTGCTTTGGTAAGTTTAATAGTGTTCCTGGGAAATCTGAATAAACGGGATATAACAATAAAGAATTTGAATCTTACTCTTCCAAAGGGAAGCGGAAAGCTGAATGAGCTTAACATTGTTATGGCTTCTGATTTACACCTTTCACCAATAGATGGAGAAAAATTACTTTCAAGAATAATTGATAAAATAAATTCTGTAGAGCCGGACATAGTTTTGTTTGCTGGAGATATAGTTGATGATAAAGCATCAATATTAAAAGAAAGAGGTATTGGAGAATCCTTCAAAAGATTAAATTCGAAATATGGGATTTATTCAATTACTGGCAATCACGAGTTTATTAATGATGTTGAACCAACTGTTAAGTTTATGGAAGATTATGGGATGAAAGTGATAAGAGATAATTATGAACTAGTTGATAGCAGTTTTTATATTATCGGCAGGGAAGATGTGGTTATGAGACAATTCACTGGTAAAGAAAGAAAGACCCTTAAACAGATAATTACTGCAATTGATTCTGATCATCCTAAAATACTTCTCGATCACACACCTGTGAAATTGGAGCAGGCGGAGAAGAATGGAATCGATTTACAATTTTCCGGACATACACATCACGGGCAGATCTGGCCGGCGAACATCATTACAAATATAATTTACGAAGTAAGTTGGGGATATTTAAAAAAAGGGAACACTCACTACTATGTTACTTCAGGAGCGGGAACCTGGGGACCGCCCGTTCGCACCGGCAGCAAATCTGAAATTGTAAACATTAAAATCACGTTCAAGAATTAATTACATGCATTCATTCATTCATGCAACCATGCATTCGTTGGTCAGTTGTTTGCATGTCTGCATTATTGCATGTTAAAACGTAAACGTCACTCCAAACTTAATATTATCAAAAGCAATTGGTGGAGCACTTGAAAACGGCCAGTTCATTTTTTCCTGTCTTAGCTCGTATAACCCATACCCCAGAGCACTTTTAAGAACAGCAAACACAATTGGTCCTGCGGCAGGTGTTGATTTAATGATTTCTTTAATAAACATATCCAGTAAACCGTTTGCAGCAAGTTCAATAATTCCGCTGCCAGCCCATTTCCAGAAAAGGTGTCTTTCAAAAACTATTGATCTTTCGTAACCGGCTTCAAAAGTAATGAATTTTATTGGTTGAATTCTTATCCCTCCTTCGTTGCTCGATCCGAAACGAAGAGCATCATCATATTGTTTAAATATTTCTTCATCTAATACATATGAAGGTGTTCCTGCAGTTGTAGTCCATGGTACAATTTTAAAATCAATCATTGTCCAATCCCAGGATGAAGTAAAGTAAGGAATAATTGATGCGTTCTCCCCGATCTTGTACCCATAACCGCCTGATCTTGCGAAACCGAATCTCCAGTTAGTTGATCCAATATTACCAGAAGGTGAATTATTTGCTAAGCCGGTAGAATTTCGTGAAATAAATAAATAATTGTACCCGTATTTGTTCAGCGACCTTGCATGCTTGCTTGTCTTCAGTGTGGTGTAACCGAGTTTTAATTCCAGCAAGGCATTATCTGCAAAGGAAGATGACATATCTTTTCTCGAGATATCTGAAATACCATAATGAATAGATATAGTTGGACTTTTGCTCTCCCAGTCTGCCCAATCGTCTATCTCCTCCCACTCCCATTGCCAGTTCCAGTCTTCCTTTGTTTCAGAAGAATCCTGACTTTTAAGGTAAAAAGGTGTACATAGAATAATCAGAGATGTAAGTGTAATTATAAACAGTTTCATATTTCCTCCAGAAACAAAAATATTCTAATAATGCTTAAAAAATTAAGTTATCTGTTTTTTTATTGCTAATTTATTTAAATGAACGGTATTTTGCTAAGACGAAGGTTTAAAATGTAAGGTTACTTAAGACGATTCTTTGCTTTCCATTTAATCACTTCATCAAGGGAGTGATGGAATTTCGCTGGTAGATTTTTGTATTTGGCAGATAGGCGTTTTTTAATTTCTTCAAAATCCTCATAATTCAAATGTTTGAGATCGTTTTCTATATTGCTTATGAAAGTCTGAATCTTGGAATGCACTCTATTTTTTGTTTCCTCGTCTTCCGATCCACTGATGAAAGATATAGTTTTTTCAATATTAAAATTATTTTCAACCAGAGTTCTTAAAGCAATTCCTCTCAAATTTTCAGATATAAGTGTTCTGTTCACAGCACCTAATTCTTTTGCTGTGTCAGTTATTGAAGAATGAGAAAATTTTTTACTTCTTAAAGAATCTATTACAATATCCTCAAAACTTAAACTGGTTTCCTTTACTAACTCTCTAGGAAGGTCTGAAAGTCGAATAAGGTTTCGTTTTTCAGACCTGGCAAAGATAACAGCCCTTTTTATTACCGATTCTAATTCGCGGACGTTTCCTTTCCATTGATAATCGTTCATAGCCTGCAAAGCAGCTCTTGATAGCTGTAAGTCAGATGATTCTGCTTCAAGGAAACTTTTTGCAAGCACATCAATATCTTCCTTTCTTTCACGCAGGGGAGGAAGTTTAATAGTTATAACATTTAACCTGTAGTAAAGATCCTCTCTGAATTTTTTTTCTTTAACAAGCTCGGTAAGATTTTTATTAGTTGCTGCAACAACTCTTACGTTAACCCTCTCAGGTTTTGTTGAACCTACTTTTTCGATTTCCCCGGATTGCAGCACGCGTAGCATCTTTACCTGAAAGTTCTCAGATGTCTCACCAATTTCGTCCAGAAAGATTGTTCCCTCGTCAGCCATTTCAAATCGCCCCTGCTTATCGGTAACAGCCCCGGTAAAAGCACCTCGCGTATAACCGAACAATTCGCTTTCTAGCAAGCTATCAGTTAAAGCACCGCAGTTTACGGCTATAAAGTTTTTATCTTTTCGTTTGCTCATTAAATGTATCGCTTTTGCTACTAACTCCTTACCGGCCCCGCTTTCTCCCGTAATCAGAATTGTTGAATCAGTTGGTGCTGCTTTTTTTATAAGCTCAACAACCTGTGCGATTGAATTTGATATATATACAATTCCATAAAATTCCTGAACTCCACCCTCAATTTTAAACTGCGCTTCTGATCTGTCATCCTCATTCTCTTTCAGCTTTTCGATATCGCTCTTAAGTGATTCAATTTTTTCAACGAGTTGAACTGATTTCTCTCCCGATTCAGTTATTCCTTTCTGAAGAATTCCAAGTTCCCTTTCTTTTGATAAAAGCAGATTTCGCAAAATAGCTGTTTCGTCAATAGCTCCTTTTAATTTATCCCTTCCTTTAATAGAGTAAATAATGGTCTCAGCTATTATCAGGGAAACAAAGGGAATGAAAAAGAATGATGAAGAAATTTTTAAGTAGAAAAATGAGATTAAGGTAAAGGTTAAAATCAGAATGGCGACACCAGTAACCAGATACTTTAATATTAGATTTTTATGGGATACGTTCCTGTAAAGGACAAAAACAAGAATTAAAAGCGGAAATATTATTAATGAGAAAAAGTATAAGTTGTTATTGAAATCTCTCGATTGATAAATATTGTCCAGGGCAAAAGCATGGAGTGCTATACCCGGCAAATGTTCATCGAAGGGAGTTTGGAATGCCGGGGCGATCTGGTCGTCGCTTACTCCTATTATCGCAATTTTGTTTGCAAATTGTTTAAGCTCGCTGCTCTTATTATAAACAAGTTCAGCAAACTCTAGTGCAGAATATTTCTTAATTTTTTCCCAGGAAGAAATGAAGTTCACAGTTATTGATTTCTGCTGGATCTCCATCCCTGAAATTTGTAATGAAAATGCTTTTTCCTTAATTCCGTCATTTACCAGCACCAGAGGAATTTCGTAATCATAATCCCTAATAAAATTAATATGACCAGTGGATATCTCTTCATTTAATAATTTGGGACTGGGGAAACTCAATGAATCGGTATAAAAATTACTGTTCCGTTTCGTGATCTGCCCGGCTACTGAGCTTAATACAACTTTACCGGATTTTTCTATTTCCTTTCTAAGCAGATTGTCATAAACTGATTGAGTTACAAACCTTGAACTTAGAAAGATTTCGATACCGATTTTTTTTACACCAAGACCTGAAAGCTGATTTATTAGTAAGGCGTAGTAGTTCCTTTTAATCGGCCATGGACCAATTCGTGATATATCTTCACTAGAAAAATGGATTAGGACAATATTTGTATCAGGATTTAATTCCCCCCTGGTTTTAATGAAAAGGGTTTCTATTTCTTTATCAGCACTTTTCCTGATATCCTGGAAAATGAGTAGCCCTAAGCTGAACAGAAATATAACACCAATCTGTATTAATATTTGCTTTTTATTTTTCAGGTATTCCAATATCCTAATTTTTCTTTATTTCTCTTTAAATATAAAAAACTGATGTATCTGTTTGCTTATAGAGTTTCCTAATAAAAATGAATATTTAACATCATAAATTAAAAGATTAAGAACAAAAATTTGTATTTTTGGCAAAGAACATTCTTTAATAATTTCTTCGGGACATCAATGAAAAAATTAAAAGTATTCCTTGCTTCTGTTACCCTGCTTTTATCCTTTGCAGGCTGTCTTCAGGTTGAAACAACCCTCCACGTGAGCAAAGATGGCAGTGGAACAATAAACGAAAAAGTATTATTCAGCAAAAGCTTTGTTAATATGATCAAAGAGTTTGCACAATCCTTTGATGATTCAGCTTCAGCTGATACTGAAGGATTTTCGATTTTTAAGGAAGATGAAATAAAAGCGGATAGTAAAAATTATGGTGAGAATGTGGAATATGTTTCTCACGAATTGATAAGCAATGATAATTGGGAAGGTTACCAGGTTATCTATTCTTTTGATGATATATCGAAAGTGAAAATTACACCTGATCCGGATTCAAAAGTTGCTATTGGAGATGAAGGGTCGGAGATTCCTCCGGAAGAAGATTATTACTTTTTCAGATTTGTAAAAGGAGATATATCGGAATTAATAATTGATCGTCCTGAGATTGAATTAGCGTCCGAAACAGAGGAAGAGAATGCTACCGAAGAATCTGAACAGAATGGCGATGAAGCGGGTGAAGAGTTTCTTAAGATGATGGAAGGAATGAGTATTAGTGTTGCAGTAGAAGTTGAAGGTAAAATATTAAATTCAAATGCTAACTATGTGGATGGTTCTAAAGTAACCTTATTTGAAATGAATTTTGGTGAGATGATGAAGGACAAAGAAGCCTTTAAAGAATTTAAGAACAAGGAACCTAAGAATATAGAAGAGATGAAAGAATTCCTCGAGAAATTTCCAGGCATGAAAATAGAAGTTGAAAAGCCAGTATCAATTAAATTTAATTAATCAAAAAAAATGGGAACTATATGAAGTTAAAACTGTTTTTATTAATTCTTCTCGTTAATTGTGCATATATTCTTTCTCAAAAAGAGGAAACCAAATTAGGCAACGAAATTACACTTGCCGAAAAAACTAAAATCTCAGATATACTTACTGAACCCGAATCATATCTGGATAAAACTGTTCTGGTTGAAGGTGAGGTCCTTGATGTATGTCCAATGATGGGTTGCTGGATGGAACTAAAATCTGATACTGATGGTGACAGAATTAAAGTTAAGGTTAAAGATGGTGAAATAGTTTTTCCGATGGAAGCAGTTGGGAGTACTGCTTTAGTTGAAGGAACAGTGTACAAGATTGAGCTAACCCACGAAAAAGCTATTGAACATTTTGAACATATAGCCGAAGAGAAAGGTGAAAAATTTGATCCTTCGACAATTACCGGACCGATGACAATTTACCAGATTAAAGGTCTTGGTGCTCAGATTCATCCTAGAGAAGGTTAAAAATAGTAAATAAAAAAGCCGTCGTTTGGACGGCTTTCTTGATCACCTAATTAACATAATACTCTATTTAAGCAAGGTCATCTTCTTTGTAGAACTAAATTTTCCCGCGGTCATTTTATATAAGTAAATACCGCTTGGTAATCCATCAGCGACAAAGCTCAATTTATGACTTCCTGCCGGCATATACTCGTTTAATATGTCATCGACCAATTCACCTGTGATCGTGTAAATGCTAATTTGTACTTGTGATGGTTCTGGCAAAGCAAAATCTATTTTGGTAGTTGGATTAAATGGATTCGGATAGTTCTGAGCCAAGATATACTCTGCTGGAATATTATAATCAGTCTCAACGTCATTTATACCATTTGTGTGAATATCAATCGCATAACCTGATGCCCAGCTTACATCTTCAGTTGTGTGGCATCTTAAACAAACAAAATCCAGAGTAACCGCAGCAAGACCATTTGCATCTAACAGCACCTCAGTTCCACCAGCATTAAACATTCCTGTATAATCAACAGCGTTTGTGTTTATTCCCATAATATGGGTTTTTACATCCCCGCGTCTACCGTTACCAACTACCAGTCCAACTGCAGATTTTGATGCTGGTGCCATATGGCAGTCCACACAATCAATGTTCTTTGGTTGTCCGTTCAGAAGAATTTCTTTATTCGGATGACAAGTCTGGCATGTTACCTTAATTGCTTCTTCAGGTGTTGAGTCCGGATATCTCAGAGGTACGTGAGTTTCGTGACAGCTAGCACAAGTTAAATCAGGGGAATTACCATCACCATGCTTTGAAGCTCTCATCTCATTAATCTGTTCGTGGTGCTTAATGTAACCACCGCTTGCCGGGATGTTATTAGTAGTACCCCCTCGCTGATGACAATCACCGCAGCGATTTATTTGTAAATCTTCTCCCTGAATAGGGGGATGAATGATTGGATTTGAAGCATGCTCACTACCTGGGCCATGACATCCTTCGCATCTTATCCCGGGTTCACTGAATGTTCCCAAACTATCTGCGGGATTTCCATTCCAGCTTCCACTTGGATCTGGTCCTGTAGTATGGCATTTGAAACAGCTATAGTTATAAATCTTAACGTTTCCAAACTCATAGGGAACCCAACCCATGGTTTCCAGATTATATTGTGCTTCCTGTGTTGTATTAAATACCTTCCCATCCGGCAGTACAAATCTGGCTTTCCAGCCGTAGCCGCCAATCATCCAACTATAATCATTCCAGGAGGTTCCAGGTGGTGGATCCGGTACACCAGGGCTTGTATTTGGGGGAAAAGTTGGTGGTCCGCCGGTAACCTCATTCAATTTGTATGGGTGTCCCGAGGTCATATATTCAGTCCAGATGTTATATCCTGTATTGGGATTTACATTATCATGACAACCCTGACAAACACTAGACCCAACATAATTTTGTGCCAGGCTAAGAGTTGACAATGTTATTATAATAGCATTGATTAAAAATAGTCGAAGTAACTTCATATTTTTTCCTTTCTATTTATGAAAAGATTATCTTATCCAACTAAAAAATAGCAATAGTTGATAGAAGTGTAAAATTAAGAATGATGAATTTTTTTTCATATTTCACTGTTGCTATTGACTGAAAGCATTCATTTCTGTTTATTTGATGAAGAAAAAAAGAAATGCGATATGGAGATATTAATAGCGGAAGATGAGATACAAATTGCAGAGCCTCTCAGGAAGAATTTTCTCGAGGAGGGTCATCACGCAATGATAGCTGCAGATGGAGAACAGGCTCTTGATCTGCTTGGTAAAGTCCAGTTTGATGTAATTATTCTTGATTGGAAAATGCCAAAGCTAAGCGGGTTGGACGTCTGTAGAACAATAAGAGAGAAAGGAAACCATACTCCAATACTACTTCTAACGGCTTTGACCCAGGTTTCAAACAAAGTTGAAGCTCTTAACGCCGGAGCCGATGATTACCTAACAAAACCATTTTCTTTCGATGAGTTATTTGCAAGAGTAAAAGCAATTAGAAGAAGATTTAATGTAGAAAGAGAAGTTCTGGAATATGATAACCTGATAATGAATTTAATTGATAGATCCGTTGAATTAAGGAATGGAAATCGAATCCATCTGACAGATAAGGAATTTGATGTGCTAAAATATTTTATTCTGAATAAGGGATCTATTTTGAACAAGGATAATCTTTGCAGAAACATATGGGGCTTACAGTTTACTCCTCGAACAAACATTTGTGAGGTTACTGTGAAGAATCTCAGGAAAAAAATAGAACAAATTTCCGGTAAAAAATATATTAAAACTATTTATGGAGAAGGTTATATTTTGATTGATGATTAAACTTAAAACCCCGTTTTTTACAGATACCGTAAAACGATTTGTTCTCTGGAACGTTCTGATTTTTCTTGCTATTATCATTCTTTTTAATCTCTTTTTATTTATTAATATAAGTTATGTTCTGCACGAGAGCATTGATATTAGATTAAAGCATGAAATGGAAAATGTAATTGCCTCACTTGAGATAACTGATAGCGTAATTACGATTATTGACTTTTCAGAATTTAATGAACCTGATCTTTCAGAGATAACAGAGACATCATATTTCCTTCAGATATATACTCATTCAGGCGAGATATTAATAAATAGCAGGAACATGAATTTCTACCAACCAATACCGGTGGATACAACATTTCAAGATGATAAATACATTTTTAAAGGATTTAAACTGGGGAAAGATAATTTACGGGTTGGATATTTTCCCTTAACTGATTCTTCAGGAAGAAAGGTTGCTACACTCCAACTATCAACACTTGAAAATCAGTTCGAATCAATCTTTGGTGATCTGGTATATTTTAATCTTCTTAGTACTCCAATAATAATAATTGTATTAGTATTAGCAAGTATATATTTAGCCAAAAAAAGTTTTTCACCGATAAATAAAATTGTATCAATAGCTGATAATATTTCTGCAAAAAATTTGAAAGAGAGGATTGAGTACAGAGCAAAAGCCAGTGATGAAATGGGTAGGCTTAGGGACACTCTCAACAAGTTATTTGAGAGAATAGAAATTTATATTGATCAACTTTCAAGGTTTACTGATTACGCGTCTCATCAGTTAATGAATCCACTTACTGCTATCAAAACTGAACTTGAATATATTCTAAAAAGAAAACGAACCGAAGCTGAATACGAAGAAACACTCAACAAGCTACTGCTTCAGGCCGATCACATGATAAAAATTATAAAAACACTGCTAATTATTTCTAAACAAGAAAAAGGTTTTAAAGGCAACCAGCGAATATTTAATCTGACTAATTTAATCCGAGATAAAGTTCAGCCAGAATTTTTAAATTTCGATGTCGAGTATTCTATTGAGGAAGGAATTTATTTAAAGGGCGACTCTGAAAAATTTTCTATAGTGTTTGTGAACATTATCGATAACGCATTAAAATATTCTGATAACTCTTCTGTTAATGTGAATGTTTTAAAAAATGAGGGTATGGTAGTAATCAGAATATCTGACGTGGGAATCGGAATATCAGATGATGATAAAGGAAAAGTTTTTGATAGGTTTTATCGTACTGAAAAATCGGAAAAGCTTGGAATAAGGGGATATGGTCTGGGATTAAGTTTGGTTCAATCAATCATTGAAGAAGCCGAAGGTAGCATTTTCCTGTCAGATAATAAACCTAAAGGAACTATTGTTACTATTGAGTTACCACTTATTGATCTTATTTGAGATCAGATTTCAACTTGTTTCCCATTCTAAGTTAATCTCCATATGGCTAAATTTGCCATATGTCTATGAGTGAAATTAGAATAGAAGTGCAAACGTTTACTTATCCATTTCTTTTCCGGATTATATTCAGATACGGGAATATTATCATTACACCTTTATTAGTGCTTTATACTATACCACTTATTCATTTTCTTGATGAGAAAATAATCCTTGCTCTTCCGCTGCTGGTTAATCTGTTCATTATATATTTCCTGAACAGACACTATCTTAATCTTTATAAAATTCTTCCTTACAGAATTGAAGCTGATGATGAGAAGATTATTTGCTCAGAATTTTTTCTTTCTAAAAAAGAATTTATCGTAAAATATGAAGATATTGAGTCATTGTCCGGAGGTATTTTTGAAAACAAAATTTCGGGGGTAATGAAAGTCTGTGATGGAAAAAATGCAGTGTGTATAGGATTTTATCAAAGAATGACCAATTCGAGTAAGCTTGCAACAATTATTTTGAGTAAAGTTAAAAGAGAATTATATGACGAGGTTTTGGGGAAACTTATAGCTAAAGGTAAAAAGGATTAAACGATGAAGGTCGCTGTTTTATTATCTGGCGGAGTTGATAGTTCTGTCGCATTGCGATTGCTGAAGGATGAGGGGCATAATGTCACAGCATTTTATTTGAAGATTTGGTTGCAGGATGAGTTCTCATTTCTTGGTGAATGTCCCTGGGAGGAAGATCTTAAGTACGCCCATGGAGTTTGTGAGCAGGCTAATGTTCCGCTTAAAGTAATTCCTTTGCAAACTGAATACTGGGATAATGTAGTTTCATATACTATAGAAGAAATTAAAGAAGGGAGAACACCAAACCCGGATATTTTCTGTAACAGTCTGATTAAGTTCGGTGAGTTTTATGAGAAGATAGATGATTCATTTGAAAAAGTAGCAAGCGGTCATTACGCCAGAGTAGAGGAAATAAATGGAAAATATGTTCTTAAAACCTCTCCTGATCCGGTTAAAGATCAGACTTACTTTTTAGCTTATCTAACACAACAACAGTTATCGAGAGCATTTTTCCCTGTTGGCAAATTCAAAAAGAAAGAAATCCGGCAACTGGCTGAAGGATATAATTTACCTACGATGGCAAGAAGAGACAGCCAGGGCATATGCTTCCTCGGACAAATAAAATTTAATGAGTTCATTAAGCATCATCTCGGTGAAATTGAAGGTGCTATTCTTGACATCGATAATAATAAAGTGTTGGGGAAACATCCGGGTTACTATTATTATACAATAGGGCAGAGGTCCGGATTAAGATTAGGAGGAGGTCCCTGGTTTGTTATAAAAAAAGATGTTGAGCAGAATGTTGTTTATGTTTCAAAAGAAAATAAAGCCGAAAGAGAGCGGGACCAATTCAATGTTGGTAAGATTAACTGGATAGTTGGTACAATACCAGCTAAAGAAAATTTAAATGTTAAGATAAGACATGGCGCGCACAAATATGAATGTAAGATTGAATGGATTGATGAATCTACAATTAATGTTAAGCTAAATAGTCCTGACAGAGGAATTGCACCAGGTCAATTTGCAGTTTTTTATGATGATGATATTTGTCTTGGCGGTGGGGTGATTTTACAGGATTTGGATTAATTAACTATAATTATTGTTTTGTAAGTGAGTTTTAATTCCTGAATCTTTCGAGGGAATTGGTAGTAAGCCATTTTTATCAGTCGATATCCCAAGTAACTTCTCACAATTACTGCATAAATATGCATATCTCATCCCAATAACAGATTTCATCTCGCAAATCCAAACATCGTTAATTTCCTGCCCGCATTGTGGACAAACGGTTTGCAGGGGTATCTTCTGTAGCAATTTTGTCATCATATCCTCTCCATATACAC
>JBATIA010000092.1:0-12596 GCA_049667415.1 Ignavibacteriaceae bacterium | reverse complement strand
GTGAGATTTTTAAAAAAGAAATGCCGGATGTTAAAGTTGTGTACACAAGAAGTAATGATACCTTTGTTGATCTTTATAAACGCGGAAAAATTGCAAATGAGAATAATGGTAAATTATTTATTTCAATTCATTGCAACTCCACAAAGAAGAAACCAACTGACGCCAGTGGAGCAGAAGTTTACCTGCTAAGACCAGGAAGAACTGAAGAAGCAATTGAGATTGCAGAAACTGAAAATAGTGTAATCAAATATGAAGATAACCCTCAGAGGTATGAAAAGCTTACCGACGAAAATTTTATTCTGGTTAGCATGGCACATTCAGCATATATGAAATACTCGGAGAAATTTGCAGAACTATTGCACAAAGAATTTGATGCTAATCTTAAATTAAAATCGCGTGGTGTAAAGCAAGCAGGTTTTTATGTTCTCGTTGGAGCTTCGATGCCCAGTGTTCTTGTTGAAACCGGATTCATTTCAAATAAAGATGATGCAAAATTTTTGAAATCCTCTATCGGGCAAAAACAAGTTGCTGAGTCAATATTTAGTTCTATTAAAACTTATCGAAAGTTTTATGAAGATGCGATTGATGCTGATTTGTAAGATTCACACATTGAATAATGAAAAAATGCTCTTGGCAGATGGAAACTGTGATTTTCATCAAAAAATGTATGAATCCTTATCCGTTTCTGTTTCATCTTATTTGCGTAAATATTAATAACAAAGAAGGTTAAGAAAGAATGAAAAACTTAGTTGAAGGAAATGATTTTAACTTTGAGCAGGAGGTATTGAAATCGGATACACCAGTGTTGGTAGATTTCTGGGCTCCCTGGTGCGGTCCATGCAGAATGGTTGCACCTGTTGTAGAAGAGTTAGCAAATGAATACGAAGGAAAGTTAAAAGTTGTAAAATTAAATACGGATGAAAACCAAAATACTGCAATGATGTATGGAATAAGAAGCATTCCTACTTTGGGAATATTTAAAGACGGACAGGTAGTTGATGCGGTTATTGGCGCAGTTCCAAAACAGTTTTTAGAAGAAAAGATAAAACCTTATCTGGTTACTGTTAACTAATTTATAAAGAAAGAGAAGAAGGCGGGCTTGACCCGCCTTTTTCATTTCTACCTGCGTGTAACTGTTATATCACCACCTGATGTATGAGCAGTTAGTTTTTCGCCTCCACCATTTATATCACCGACAAGTTTACTACCGGATGATTTTTTAACGTTACTCATATTGAGCGAACAGGAGACGTCACCACCTGAAGTTGATAGTTGCATTGAAGCTTTGAAATCTTCTGGCAACTTTATTACTATATCTCCACCCGATGTTGAAAGATCAATTCCCTTATTTTCTCCTTTGTAATCAAGCTTAATATCTCCGCCGGAAGTTTCAGCATTAATATTTGTATCACCACCCATAAGAGAAATATCTCCTCCGGATGTTGATATGTTCAGGTTTCCTGTAAACTTTTCACCCCATACATCGCCTCCTGACGTATTCAACACAGCACTCCCGCTGACACCTCCGTATTTAATATCACCGCCGGAAGTGTTTACATTTACGTAAAATTCAGCAGGAACTTTTATTTCGATTTCAACATTGATATTACTAAACCAGGATGTGACCGATGATTTTTTCTCCCCTTTAACTTTAACCATCTCTTCGTTTCCTTCAATTGTAAAATCCATTTTCTCCATCGCATTTTCATTACCCCGGATTTTCACATAGACTTCTGCTTTATCCCACGAAGTTACAATTACATCACCTGAAGATATATCTACAGAAAGATTTTTTCCATACGAAATGCTAAAAGTTTTTTCTTTGATTAATTGAAGATCACCATCCATTGATATATGCATTCCGTTACAGGCTGCAAAAGTGATAGTCGAAAGGAATAATAACGAAGTTGCTAACTGCTTCATTAAGTAAATTGTATTAATCATAATTGTCCTCATTTTGTTTTTTTATATTTGACTCACAATAGAAAGATTTGGTTACTTTTATATTATCAAAATTATAAATGGTTTAAATAGAATCAGAGAATTGTATGATTAGCGGTATTAAATTAGTGTTGAAAATAGGAATGATTTAATTTTAACTTGTATTTAAGATTCATTATTTCTGATCATAAATAATGGGGTAAATAAATGAGCAAGAATTTTACTTTATGGTTTTTCGTCACTTTTGCGACTATCGGATTTCTGATAACCAGCCAAATTAATTATCAAGAACTCACAGCGCACAGGGATATTAAAATTTCTGGTGCTTACGAGGCATTACAGTTCTGGAATCTCGTGAGAGCTTATCCAAATAAAGATATATCTTCAGATGCTTTCTTTAATGCATATGAGCAGATGAAGAATATCAGGTTAGATAAACAAGTAAGATCAAAAAGAACTAATTCGTGGCAGGCAATTGGACCTCATAATACAGGCGGCAGAACCAATGCTATTGCATTTAATCCTCAGAATCCGAATACCGTTTATGCTGGTTCTGCAAGTGGAGGACTTTGGCGAAGCTATTCCGCCGGAGTCGGTGTTGATGCCTGGCATTATGTATCAACCGGGTATCCCGTTCTTGGTGTTAGCTCGATCGCTTTCGCTCCAAACGACTCAAATATAATTTACATAGGTACAGGTGAAGTTTATAATTATAATGCTGCCGGTCATGGTGCGGCTTACAGAAATTTGCGAGGTACTTATGGAATTGGAATTTTGAAGACTACTGATGGCGGCTCAACCTGGGCAAAGAGTCTGGATTGGTCTTACGAGTCACAAAGGGGAGTGTGGTCAGTTAAAACTAATCCGTTAAACCCGAATTCTGTTTGGGCTGCAACAACAGAAGGTGTTTATCGTTCGTATAATGCTGGTATTACCTGGGAACAGGTTAATAATGTTATTATGGGTATCGATCTGGTAATCAATCCTGTTGATACAAATATCGTAATATCTTCCCATGGAAACTTTGCAAGTACCGGATTTGGTATTTATCGTTCCTCAGATGGGGGAGCTAACTGGACTCACATCACGGCGGGACTTCCTGTTTATTATGAAGGAAAAATTTTGCTTGATATTTACAATGCTAATCCAAATCTTGTTTATGCAAGCATTGGTAATGGGTTTTCTAGTGCGAATGGTGCCAGTTGGTTATGTAAATCAACAGATGCTGGTTTAACATGGAATGTTATGTCCACTGTAGACTATTCAAAATGGCAAGGTTGGTTTTCGCATGATGTAGCAGTGGATCAATCTAATCCTGATAATCTTTTAATAATAGGAATTGAAGTCTACAAATCTACTAACGGAGGAAACACGGTTGTTCAGAAATCTTCCGGTGGACTAGTTTTAGGTAGACCACCAATCGGTGGACAGGAAGGTGGACCGGATTATACTCACTCTGATGCTCATGTTGTTACTCAACATCCCACTGACTTCAACACATATTACATCGGGACGGATGGTGGTATTTTCAGAACAACCGATTTTGGAGAAACTTATGAATCGCATAATGGAAGATATCAGACAACCCAATTCTATAACGGCACTTCGAGCTCTCAGACCGATTCACTAAAAACAATGGGTGGATTACAGGATAACAGTACTGTTATTTATGATGGCGATCTGGCGTGGATAAGAGTAATAGGGGGTGATGGAAGCTGGACTTCGATTGATCCCTCAAACGATAATAAGATTTATGCGTCCTGGCAATACCTCAACATGTTGCGATCTACTAATGGCGGAAGCAATTTTTCAACAATTACTCCGCCGGGTGGTAATAATCTTACTGCTTTTATTGCTCCGTTCAAATCTTTTGTTGGGAACAGTAATATTCTCTATGCTGGAAGAGATAAAATTTATAAATCTACAAATTCCGGAACTAATTGGACTGCAACTAATAACAATATTGTACTGGATGGAAACCCTGCAATAGCGATGGATGTAAGTTATCAAACAAGCGACAAAGTGTATGTTGCAACAGCGCCATATAGTACATCCAGAGGTAATATTTTCAGAACTCTCAACGGTGGAACGAACTGGACAAATATAACTGGAATTCTTCCGGATAGATTTCCATCTGATATTGCAGTTGACCCTCTTAACGATTCAATCGTATATATTACTTTTTATGGTTTCGGTAGTGGACACATCTTTAAATCTACGGATAGCGGAGACACCTGGACGGACATAAGTGATAATTTGCCCGACATATCTGCTCCTGCGGTAATCGTTGATCCGAATAACACGAACCACGTTTATATAGGTACTGATGTTGGAGTGTTTGTTTCAACTAATGGGGGTGGAAGTTGGCAGGAATATAATGATGGATTACCTGATGGTGTTCAGGCAATGGATTTAAATATTACTTTAGTTAATAATGTAATAAGAGTGATGACTCACGGCAATGGAGCATATGAAAGAAAACTTCTAAGTCAAATTGTTTCCAACTCTGGTACTGATGTTTCAGTTGTATCAGGATTTATACTTGAACAAAATTATCCAAATCCGTTCAATCCTAATACTAAAATTAAATACTCAGTTCCTCAATCATCACAAATTCAAATTAAAGTTTTTGATGTTTTGGGAAATGAAATAGAAACGCTTGTTAACGAAGAGAAATCTGCAGGCAACTACGAAATTATATGGCAGGCAGGAGATCTTACCAGCGGAACTTATTTTTATCGGTTAAGTGCCGGTTCTTTTGTAGAAACAAAGAAAATGTTGTTAATAAAATAAGAAGTTAATTGAAAGGGCAACCTGCCTACCGGACTTGCAGGATAGCTGACTCTCTTTTTAAAGCAGGTTGCTCGCGAGCTCAGCCAGCTCGCTTCGTTCACCCTTTTCAAGGTTCACGTGTGCGTAAAGTTTCTGACCTTTGAAACGATCTATTAAATAAGACAAACCATTAGACTGTCCATCTAAATATGGATGATCTATTTGATAAATATCACCAGTGAATACAAGCTTGGCTCCTTCACCTGCGCGTGTGATAATCGTTTTTATTTCGTGTGGAGTTAAGTTCTGTGCCTCATCAACAATAAAGAAAATTCTTTGCAAACTTCTTCCTCTTATATAAGAGAGGGGCTCGATAACCAGTTTCTCTTCTTTTATGAGTAAATCGATGAGCTGATGGTTTTTATCTGTCTCGGGAAACTGGTCTTGAATTACTTTGAGATTATCCCATAGTGGAGTCATGTAAGGAGCAAGTTTGCTTTCAACATCTCCCGGCAAGTAACCAATATCTTTGTTACTAAGTGGAACGATCGGGCGAGCGATAAAAATTTGTCTATAAGATTTTCTAACGTGAAGTGCGCTTGCAAGAGCAAGAAGAGTTTTTCCTGTACCTGCTTTACCTGTTAATGAAACTAATTGAATTTCGTGATTGGAAAGTGCATCAACAGCAAAAGTCTGTTCTGCATTTCTAGGGGTAATTCCATAGATGACATTCTTATCAACTTTTCTTAGGTGTTCCCGGTTCTGATCAAGATTTGCAAGCACGGAACGATTTCCATTCCGAAGAATAAAATATTTGTTTGGAAGAGCTTCGCCGTTTAATCTTTCGAGTAAAGGTTCTGCAAGTACTTCAAATGGTGGCTGGAACAACTCGATAATTTTATCATCATCAAAATCTTCAATTACTTGCTTGCCGCTGTAAAGTTCTTCAATACTTCCAATCCGGTCCGTGGTGTAATCTTCAGCAGGAATACCCAGAGCCTTGGCTTTCATCCTTAAGTTTACATCTTTGGTAACTAGGATAACTGTATTTGAATCTTTGTATTTCTTTTGCCATTCAAGTGATGTTCCCAAAATACGATGATCAGGAGTGTCTTCTTTAAATACTTCACGAATCTCTTGTGAAAGTCCTCGTGAGATAGCAATACGTAACTGACCTCGTCCTTGGCCCATAGAAACACCACCGTTAAAAATGTCTTCACCGGTAATTGAATCCAGTGTCCTGGTGAATTCTCTAGCGTTAAGGTTTATAACCTGGCTGCCTCGTTTAAATTGATCGAGCTCTTCAAGGACGGTTAATGGAATAACGACATCATTTTCCTGGAACTGTTGAATACAAGAAGAGTCATGAAGAATCACGTTTGTATCTAGAATGAAAATCTTAGGTTTTTTGTTCATCTAATAGTTTTGTAATAATTGATAAAGAAGTTAATAGGTGTAGTTCTTACAAGAAAAGAATCAATGAATGAAATAAGCAAAAAAATCTTCAAAGCAACCTTTGAATATGTACGATGAAATTTCCACTGCAATTATAGCAAATCTTAATGAAAATTCAAGTTTTAAATGTTAGCCTTTGGTTAATTGTATTTTGTTTGATAAGAATTGGATTAAATTTTGAAGCGACTTATATTTACCGGGAAATAAAATCAAGTTACTGAGAGTAAAAATTAAAAAAATAATCAAAAGTGTTTTTAAGTTTCTTAGTCAATTAGCCACTAAATAAGTGGCTATTTTTTTGTTGTATAGATGACATCTTTTTAAAAGATGTCATCTCTGGAAAATTGAAATGGACGAAAACAAAAAAGCAAAATTAGTTCTAGAGGACGGCTCCATATTTGAAGGAATCAGCTTCGGCTCTGAAGGCAACTCAAACGGCGAAGTAGTCTTCAATACCGGAATGGTTGGTTATCCTGAAACGTTAACCGATCCAAGCTACCGCGGACAAATTCTTGTCTGCACTTATCCGCTCATTGGAAATTATGGTGTTCCGGACAGAGGAAGATCAAATGGTGTTTCAAAAAATTTTGAGTCAGATTCGATCCAGGTTCGTGGATTGATAGTTTCAAATTACTCAAATGAATACTCTCACTGGAGTGCCAAAATATCTTTGGGTGATTGGCTGAAGGAAGAAAAAATTCCTGCAATTACAGGAATTGATACACGAATGCTTACAAGAAAACTCCGTGATAAAGGAACGATGCTCGGGAAAATTATCATCGACGAAGAAGTACAGACACAATATTCTGATCCGAACAAAACAGATCTTGTTGGAGAAGTTTCCGTCAAAGAACCTGTTGAATATTCAGCAGGAAGTAAAAAAATAATTCTTGTTGATTGCGGAACGAAGAATAATATCATTCGGGCTTTTCTCGGAAGAAATATTTCTGCTATTCGTGTTCCTTATGATTATGATTTTACAGCCATCAAAGCAAACGGTGTGATGCTTTCGAATGGTCCCGGTGATCCGAAGATGAATATTGCAACTATTGAGCACACAAAAAAGGCGATGGAATCCAACGTTCCTATTCTTGGAATCTGTTTGGGTTCTCAGATACTTGCACTTGCTGCAGGAGCGGATACTTATAAATTAAAATACGGTCATCGAGGACACAACCAGCCATGCAATGAAATGGGAACGAAAAGATGTTACATAACTTCCCAGAATCATGGTTATGCAGTTAAATCAGATTCTTTACCACAGGATTGGCGTGAATGGTTTGTTAATGATAACGACGGAACTAATGAAGGAATTATTCATATATCAAAACCATTTTTTGCAGCGCAGTTTCATCCGGAAGCTTCTCCAGGTCCTGATGACTGCGAGTTTATTTTTGATATGTTTGTTCGGGCATTGAAATGAATTCTCTGTGACTCAGTGTCTCTGTGGTGAAATTTACCACGGAGGCACAGAGGCACGGAGGGAAAAAATTATGATAAAAAGAAGAAAACCAAAAAAAGTATTAATCCTGGGATCCGGTGCATTGCAAATAGGGCAGGCGGGCGAGTTTGATTACTCCGGTTCACAGGCAATTAAGGCGCTTAAAGAAGATGGAATAACTTCTATACTGGTCAATCCCAACATCGCTACGATTCAAACTTCTGAAAACTTTGCGGATAAAGTTTACTTCATTCCTATTACCGCAGAATTTGTTGAAAGAGTTATTCAGAAAGAGCAACCAGACAGCATTCTTCTTCAATTTGGCGGACAAACAGCATTGAATGTTGGCGTTCAATTATACGATAACGGAATTCTTGAAAAGCGTAATGTTCAGGTACTCGGAACACCGATAGAAGCAATTAAAGATACCGAAGACAGACTTCTCTTTGCAAATAAGTGCACAGAAATCGGGTTAAAAGTTGCGAGAAGTAAAACTGCAAAAAGTATTGAAGAAGCCATCAAGGTTGCTAATGAAATTAATTTCCCTGTAATGGTCAGGATTGCTTATGCACTTGGTGGTCTGGGCTCGGGAATAGTCAACGATGAAAAAGAACTCAAAGAGAAGGCAGAAAAGGCCTTCCGTTACACAAACCAGATTCTAATTGAAGAATCTCTTTACGGCTGGAAAGAAGTTGAATACGAAATTGTCCGCGACAAATATGATAATTGCATTACAACTTGTTCAATGGAAAATATTGATCCGATGGGAATTCATACAGGGGACAGCGTAGTAATTGCACCAGTCCAGACTCTTTCTGCACAGGAAAATTTTAAGCTTCGCTCAATTGGAATAAAATTGATAAGGCACATTGGGGTAATCGGAGAATGCAATATTCAATATGCTCTGGATCCGAACTCTGATGATTACAAAATAATTGAAGTTAATGCACGGCTGAGCAGAAGTTCTGCACTGGCATCAAAAGCAACTGGCTATCCGCTAGCTTTCATTGCAACAAAGCTTGCACTTGGTTACGCACTGAATGAAGTTGAAAACAGCATCACGCAAGAAACTTCTGCGTGCTTTGAACCTGCATTAGATTATGTTGCATTAAAATTTCCAAGATGGGATTTGCAGAAATTCCAGCAGGTTAGTACGCAGCTTGGCTCTGAAATGAAATCTGTTGGTGAAGTAATGTCACTTGGTAGAAGCTTTGAAGAAGTTCTTCAAAAAGCTATACGAATGCTGGACGTTGGATTGAAAGGATTCGTTTGTAACGATTTGAAGTTTCTTGATCTGGATAAAGAATTATCCCAACCAACAGACAAAAGAATTTTTGCGATGGCTGTAGCTTTACAAAAGGGATATTCGGTTGAAAAGATACATCAGTTAACAAAGATCACTCCCTGGTTCCTTTTCAAAATGAAAAATATTATTGAAACCGAATTGAAGTTGAGAAATACATCATTACCGTCAGTTGATTTTTCTTTAATGAAAGTAGCAAAACAAAATGGATTTTCAGATTTGCAGATTGCAGAACTTGTTCATTCAACAGAAAATGAAGTTAGACAACATCGTAAATCACTGGCTGTTCTTCCGGTTGTAAAACAGATTGATACTATGGCTGCTGAGTATCCTGCACAGACCAACTATCTCTACCTGACTTACCACGGAAATGAACACGACATTTCTGTAAATGAAAAAGGACAAATAGCAGTGATTGGGAGTGGTGCATATCGTATTGGTTCTTCTGTTGAGTTTGACTGGTGTTGTGTTACTGCAGTGAACGCTATAAACAACAGCGGTAATAAATCGATAATGATTAATTGCAATCCTGAAACTGTAAGTACCGATTATGATATTTGTGATAAACTTTACTTCGAGCAGCTAACTCTTGAAAGAGTTCTCGACATCTGCGATCTTGAAGAACCCGAAGGTGTTATTGTTTCGATGGGCGGACAGGTGCCAAACAATCTGTCAATGAAACTACACAAAGAAGGAGTGAAAATAATCGGAACGTCTCCAGTTCAGATTGATAATGCTGAAAGTCGTCACAAGTTTTCTCAAATTCTGGATAAGCTTGAGATAGACCAACCGGACTGGACAGAGGTAACTACTCTTGTTGAAGCTAAAAAGTTTTCGGCAAAAGTTGATTACCCGGTTTTAATACGACCAAGCTATGTTCTCAGCGGTGCCGCAATGAGCATTGTTCTGACTGAAGATGAACTTGAAACGTACCTCAAAAAGGCAACAGACTTAAACAATGAGCATCCAGTAGTAATCAGTAAGTTCATTACCGATGCAAGAGAAATAGAAATCGATGCAGTTGCAGATCACGGTGAACTGTTCTGTTATGCAATTGCAGAACACGTTGAAAATGCTGGTGTTCATTCCGGCGATGCGACGATAGTACTTCCACCACAGCGAACATACCTGGAAACTATGCGCAGAGTGAAAATCATCACGAAGAAAATTGCTAATGAGTTTGAGATAACCGGACCTTTCAACATTCAGTTCATTGCAAAGGATAATGATGTGAAAGTAATTGAGTGCAACCTTCGTGCATCGAGAAGTTTCCCGTTTGTCTCAAAAACTTTGAAAATAAACTTCATCGATATTGCAACAAAGCTAATGCTTGGTGAGAAAGTTGCAAAGATTGATAAGTCATCTTTTGATCTGGATTATGTTGGAGTAAAAGCATCACAATTTTCCTTCACAAGACTTAAAGGTTCTGATCCTGTTACCGGAGTTGAAATGTCATCAACCGGTGAAGTTGCTTGTCTGGGTGATGATTTCAACGAAGCTTTTTTGAAAAGTGTATTATCGACTGGTCAAAAAATCCCGCAGAAAGCAGTTTTACTTTCAACGGGAACACCGAAGAACAAAGCTGAATTGCTTGAAGATATTCTAGTTTTGAAAGAAAGGGGATTGAAATTTTACGGCACAAAAGGTACTGCAGATTATTACAAGCTAAGTGGAATTGATGTTGAAGTTCTCTATCGTCCTTTTGATGAAAAGGAACCATCAATCCTGACTTATCTCGGGAATGGTGAAATTGATATGGTCATTAATATCCCTAAGTCCGTAGAAAAAGTTGAGCTTGACAGTGATTATATTATTAGAAGAAAAGCTGTTGACCTGAACATTCCACTTTTTACAAACGTGCAGGCTACAAAAAGATTTATTAAAGCTTTACAGCAATTCACCACAGATACACTGCCCATTAAAAGCTGGGATGAGTATCAGTAGAGTATGACAGATAACGGTCGGGTGTATGTTATGTAAGAGATTGGGGAGCAGTTTCCGATCCACCACTGTGAAAGTTTGAGCGGCTGCTACGCTTGAATACTAACTGAAACCCTAATGGCACATACACTTTGTTCTGCTTTCGTGCATTTTTATCCATTTATTTTTTCTTAATCACCAAAGTCGTTCCGGTTACTTTTTTTTCCAGAACGTCATTTTCTATTTCTTGTTTTTTAATGTAGTCGAGAAACAAATTTTGCTTATCGGAGTATTTATCAATCAGCTCATGGCATCTCTTTTTAAGATTATTAAAAATGTAATCGTCAGATTTTTTAATGCTATCACTATCCATTATATCATTCTCAATAAGTTTCATTCCTGCCTTTTCTATCTGCATTAATATATCGGATTTTTTAAGCATTAAGGGATGACTGAAATCACTTTCATCATTTATGTAAGCATCATCAATAATAAAGATTCCATTTTCATTAATACATTTTGCCAGGGTTGAAAGAGTTAAAAAATAATCACCAAATACTGGTCCGATTGCTCCAAGTATTACTACATCGAATCCAAAAAAGCCTTTAGCTTTTTCTCTTATATCACCAGTTTCAAAAGTACACAGGTGATTTACTTTTAATTCAGACGCCTTTTGTTGAGCAAATTCAACAAATTCATGAATTGCATCTATACCATAACAAGTGCATCCAAGTTTTTGCGCCAACTTTACAGTAACAGCTCCTTTACCGCAGCCTAAGTCCAGAACTTTAAGGTCAACATATTCCTCAAAATGATTTCGTACCAATCTGATTATTGTATCCGGGTTTGCACCAATTTCCCAAAGATCCTGAAGTATATATGGTAAAAAAGGAAATAGTTCCTTGTCAGAACCATCCATTGCAATAACCACACTTTCTTCTATTGATTTCATTTTTCTATCTTTCTGCTATTACCAACATTTCAAAGTCTTCAGTTGTTAATATATCTTCCCGGGAAAAAGCACCCAGCTTCGCACCGAAAATCTCAATTTTTGTAAATCCAAGAGTTTTCAGCAGCCATGTTATCTCACATGGCACATAGTACCTTTCATTACATTCGAGTTCTTTTTCCACTCCGTTATCATCCACAACTTTTGTTATATTGTAATCCCTGAACGTCATTAAATCAAAATTTTTGCTGTCATACGTTGCATTGCCTTCAACATTGTCCTCCGCATGAAAATCGTTTATTGAATGAAACAAAGGGAATAAACCGTTTAATGTTGTGAATATGAATTTGGATTTATCCTTTAGCGATCGAGATACATTTTTTAGAATTTCATAATTCATTTCGTCAGTTTCCATTAAAGGAAAGCCACCTTCGCATATCATGATTGCCAACTCAAATTGTTTTTTAAACGGCAAATTACGAGCATCGTGCTTTAAAAATTCTATTGGCAAACCATCCTGTTTTGCCTTTTCTCTGGCTTTTTTAAGTAACGACTCAGACAAATCAATCCCTGTTGTTGAATAACCTCTTTTTGATAATTCAATGGAATGACGACCTGTGCCACATCCGATGTCAATTATTTTGAATGACTTATTGTAATTCATTTCTTTTTCTATAAAATCACATTCGCCAATTGTTCCTTTAGTGAAACATTCATTGTCATATTTCTGACCGTAGTTTTCAAATAATGTTTCGTACCATTGTTTTTTATTCATTCTTTTTTCCCGTTTAGTTTAGAGGCTCGATGTTTTTTAT